>QNBT01000218.1 GCA_003644205.1 Planctomycetota bacterium
ACGATCGCAAGCTGTAAAAAACAGCAACGGAATGTTTTTGATTTTATCCATGAATCTGTTATTGCTCATTGGAGCAACAAAAAATATCCATCGTTAATGTGTCAAAAGCCGTGAACGGTTACGGTGGGTTTTTAGAGTGGACTCAAATGTTTTTTATGGAAAATCACGGTGGCTGTGTTATATTTAGGGCTGTGAAGGTGAAAAAAAACGGCCGGGTTTGCCACGGCACAACGGAACAGTCGCTTATGGCTGCTCGGTTCCCCGCCTGACCAAGTTCGCGTGTCCCGCTTGCATGGGACCCGGCCGGAAGTAGTGTAGGTCAATTTGCAGGGATTGTCAAGGGTAAAAAGCGGCGGATTGAGATGTCGTACACGGTATTAGCAAGACGATACAGGTCGCAGAGGTTCGACGATGTGGTCGGGCAGGGGCCTGTTGCGCAGACGCTGAAAAACGCCGTCAAGACGGGCCATGTGGCACACGGGTACCTATTTACCGGTACAAGAGGCGTGGGCAAGACAACGATGGCGCGGATTCTGGCCAAGGCGCTTAACTGCCTGAAATCGGATGGGCCGACTCCGGAGCCGTGCTGCGAGTGTGATAGCTGCGTATCGATAAACATCGGCGAAGATATAGACGTTATCGAAATTGATGGGGCGTCCAATACGGGTGTTGACAACATTCGTCAGCTTCGGCAAAACGCAATCTACCGGCCGGCGAGGGCGCGATTCAAGATTTATATCATCGATGAAGTGCACATGTTGAGCACGGGGGCTTTTAACGCGCTGTTGAAGATTCTGGAAGAGCCGCCGGAGCACGTCAAGTTCATCTTCGCCACCACCGAGCCGCATAAGGTGCCGGCAACGATTCAATCGCGATGCCAGCGATTCGACTTTAACAACATCAGCAGCGGCGATATTGCGGGGCAACTGACGAAGATTCTGGGAGCCGAAAAGATTGAATACGATGAGGATTTGGTATTGCACATAGCGAGGCTGGCTACCGGCTCGATGAGGGATGGCCTGAGCCTGCTTGACCAGTTGATAAGTACGGGAGTGGAGCGGCTGACGGTGAGTCTTATGGAGGAGTTTTTGGGGCTGCCTAATCGGGAAAAGATTTGCGAGCTGCTGGATGTGATTGGCGACAAGGATGCAGGACGCGTTCTCGAGGCTATCGATAATTTGCTGGCAGGGGGGCAAACCTGTACGCAGATAGGCGATGCTCTGATTGATTGTATGCGGGATTTATTGGTGGCCAAATCCACGGACGAGCCGGGCGGGCTTTTGGTGCTGACCGAACAGGAACGGAAGAAGATGGTTGTCCTCTTGCCGAAATTTGACGTGGCGGCGCTTATCTACAATATCACTGCGCTTGAGAGACTTCGCTGGACAATCAAGAACAGCGATAATCCCCGCGCATTGTTAGAAGCTTCGATGTTAAGGCTGGCACTTAGCGAGCACTTCATGGGCATAGATGAATTGTTGGCACGGTCGAAGGATTCGGCTGGGGCTGGTGGCGGCCCCGGCACGGGCACCGTAAAAAAAAAGCGAATAGGACGCCCCGACGAAAGTAAGGCGCCAACGATTGCCGGCAGGGATAAACCAACCACTCAGGCCGAGGAGGTATTTGAGGAGCCGGTCGCCTCGGCGAATGGAGTGGATATTGAGCTGATAAAAAGTAACTGGCGGGAGATATTGGCTTCTGTAAAGGGCAAAAAAGCCGCCACGGGTGGTTTCCTTGAATCGGCTGAGCCGGCGGGTTGGGAGGGTAATGTGTTGACGCTGAGTTTTCCTCAATCGGCGGGCTTTGCGAAACAGATGTGTGAAAAACGCAAGGAACAGATAGAGCAGCTTTTGAGCGAGGCCATTGGGCTCGAAACAAAGGTTCGGATTGAGGTGAGGGCGCCACAGGCTGACGAGGCACAGCCATCCGGTCGAGTACAAGCAAACAGAAAAAGGCGGGATGAAGCACTGAGCGACCCGGCGGTTAAGACATTGCTGTCAGGTCTTAACGCAACGGTTGTGGAGATTGACGAGGTCAAGGAGTGATATTGGTCGATAGTGAATAGTATTTCGGCAGTGGATATGGACCCAGCATATACGGATAGCCTGAATAAGCTGATAGAGCAGTTCGGCAAGCTGCCGGGGATAGGTCCGAAGACGGCCCAGCGATTGGCGTTTCACGTGCTGAAATCAAGTGCGGCCGATGCCCTTGCGCTTGCAGAGGCAATCAGCAGGGTCAAAACCAATATCAAGCAATGTAAGATATGTTTTAACCTGACCGAGGGCGATACGTGCCGAATTTGCTCGGACGCGAGCCGGGACCACGGTATTGTCTGTGTGGTGGAACAGTCCAAGGACGTTATAAGCCTTGAAAAAACCGGGCTGTGTAAGTGGGTATATCACGTATTGGGCGGGCACATCGCGCCGCTGGAAGGTGTTGAGCCGGGGGATTTGACTATAGATGCTTTAGTGAAAAGGGTACGCACAGGGTCGATTAAAGAGGTAGTGATGGCCACAAATCCTAATATTGAGGGAGATGGGACGGCCTTGTATATAAGTTCGTTGCTTGGGCCTTTAGGCGTAAAAATTACTCGATTGGCTCGCGGGCTTCCGGCGGGGGGCACGATTGAGTACGCCACAGGTTCGATTTTGACAGAGGCAATAATGGGCAGGGAAAAGATGGAGTAGGGTGCGATACGTCGCACCTTTGAGTTCGTAGTTGGTAGAATGAGGCGGGCTGGATTTGGTGATTACACTTTCTAATATTTTTCGTATAATAACCGATGAGATGGTCAACGCAGGACAGTTCAGTCGATATATGGTGATTTGTTTATGAAGATGTCGATGATACCACAGATGCGTCTGGAGCAGCGTATGAAGCTTGCTCCGCGCATGATTCAGTCGATGGAGATTCTGCAACTTCCCCTGCTGGCGCTTCAGGAAAAGATAGATGCGGAGCTTAACAGCAATCCGGTTCTTGAGCAGGTTGAAGAACGCGGCGATGAGGGGGCCGGGGCGGCTGAGTCAACCGAAGGGGCGGACTCGGACGAAAATGTCGAAGAGGCTGAGCTTATTGTCAAAGATGATGCCAATAATATTGAGGATTTCCAACGGCTTGACAATATCAGCGCGGATTTCGACGACTATATGGAAATGTCCGAGCAGGTTCGGTACAGGCCCAGGCTCGGTGAGACAGATAAAAAGCTGGAGGCTCTGCAGAACACGGCCGCAAACGATATTTCGCTGAACGACCACCTGAAAGAACAGTGGCGGCTGGTTGATGCTGAGGAGCCGGTTAAGAAGGCCGGCGAGCTTATCATTGATTATATCGACAAAAAAGGCTACCTGGCAGTACGCTTGGAACAACTGCATAACAAGGACAAGCACAAATTCGGTATCGAACATCTTCGTCAGGCACTGGAGCTTGTGCAAAAGCTCGAGCCTGCGGGAGTGGGTGCGCGGGACGTTCGTGAAAGTTTTTTGATTCAGATGGCCCAGTTTCCGGAGGATATGTCGTTTGAAATTGAGCTTGTGTCGAAGCACTGGGATGCGCTTCTTGATAACCGGCTCCCACAGATTGCCAAAAAGATGAAGAGCAGCGTTGAGAAGATCAACGATGCAATCAGCCACATGAGCAAGCTCGACACATCGCCGGGGCTACAGGTTGGAAGAAACGACAATCACCCTATCATGGCGGATGTGATAGTTGAGCCGAATGATGACGGCGGATATACGGTGTCACTGAGGGATACTCATCTTCCAAACCTGCGGGTGAATAACTTCTATGTAAAGATGTCGAAGGACCGGAAGATTGATACGAAGACCCGGGACTTTCTGCAACAGAACATCCGCTCGGCGCAGTGGCTCATGGACGCGATAGTGCAGCGCAGGAATACGCTGCTGAAGGTGGCCGGTTCTGTGGTGAAGAACCAGAGAGAATTTTTTGACAAGGGCAGGCTATATCTGAAGCCGCTGTCGATGGCGACTGTTGCGGATGAAGTGGGTGTACATATTGCGACGGTGTCTCGCGCGGTGGCGGGTAAATATGTTCAATGTCCGCAGGGAATACTGCCGCTGCGCGGCTTTTTCAGCGGGGGGATGGCCGCGGCGGACGGGAGCCGGCAAAGCTGGGACGCGGTGAGAGAGAAGATACAGCAGATTGTGGATGAAGAAGATAAGTCAAAACCCTTGGGTGATGACGAGATACGCAAAAAGCTCGAAGAAACCGGTGCCGGGAAGATCGCCCGCAGAACCGTTGCAAAGTATCGGAAACTTCTGAATATCCCTACCGCCCGCTTCAGAAAAAAGTATTAGCCCTCTTAGCAATAACAGTTGTATAGTCCAGGGCAAGATATGTTAAAAAATCCCGCCAAGTTATCCTATTCCTTAAAGGATTGCATCCATTCGGGCCATCCTCCGCTGTTTGCCTGATAGCCTGAGGTAGAAAATGTTCTGTGGCATTTTAGCTTCCAAAGGTGTTTCAGCGGAATCTTTCGCGTTGACAGGTCAAATGGCACGTCGTTGATCGTATGATTGTGTCGGTCAATGCAGAAGTGCTGCATTTCATATCTCATACCAATGATTAGATGGTGAAACGATAGGGGGGTGCTTACTTCAGTCGACAGGTTTTGCCGGCAGGTATATATTGAACGTCGTCCCTTTGCCCATCTCGGTGTCAATCTCAATTCTCCCGCCGTGCTGGTCTATGACCTGTTTCGCAATGGGCATGCCCAGGCCGGTGCCGAACTTAC
>QNBT01000219.1 GCA_003644205.1 Planctomycetota bacterium
ACCCGGTTTTATAACACTGCCCGGTGTTGTCCGACGCGTGCGTCTTTGCTTACCGGCCTGTATCCTCACCAGACAGGAGTAGGTCACATGATGAAAGACCGCGGGCAAGACGGATATCGAGGCGATCTAAACAACAACTGTGTTACTATCGCAGAGGTGCTGAAGCAGGCCGGTTACGCAACATATATGGCCGGTAAGTGGCACGTAACAAAGCACAATAAAGTTGACGGACCGAAGTTTAACTGGCCGTTGCATCGCGGGTTCGACAGGTTTTACGGGACCATCCACGGAGCCGGCAGTTACTGGGAACCGTCTTCACTGGTGAGGGACGATACGATGATCACGGTCCCTACGGACAAAGAGTATCAACCGAAGGAAGCATACTACTATACCGATGCTATCAGTGATAATGCGAGCAGATTTATAAACGAGCATGACGCTGCCAAGCCTTTCTTTATGTATGTTGCTTATACCGCGGCACACTGGCCAATGCATGCGAGGGAACGTGATATTGCTAAGTATAAAGGTAAATATGACAAAGGCTATGAAGCGATACGCAAGAGGCGTCTTGCGAAAATGAAGTCCCTTGGCGTGGTGAAACCTGACGCCGAGATGTCAGAACAGGCCGGTGATTGGAGCAAAGTAGAAGATAAGAAGTGGGAGGCGGCGTGCATGGAAGTTTATGCGGCGATGGTCGATAGTATGGACGAGGGCATCGGGCGTATCGTAAAGTCGCTCAAGGACAAAGGGCTGTTCGAGAACACTATCATCTTTTACCTTCAGGATAACGGCGGCTGTGCTGAGGGCGCCGGGCGAGGCGGCAAACCCAATCCGCGAAAAGACAAACCGTCTTTCGAACCGGTCCCGCCGGAGCAGCAGCTTTATTTTGGCTCGGTTCCAAAGCAGACCAGGGACGGGTGGGAGGTCCGACGCGGCCATGTAATGCCGGGTCCTGCCGATACGTTCATCGGTTACGGAAAGAATTGGGCGAATGTTTCCAACACACCGTTCCGCGAATACAAACACTGGGTACATGAAGGTGGTATCTCAACGCCGTTGATTGTTTCATGGCCTGCGGGGATAAAAACAAGAGGCCGGCTTCGGCATCAGCCCGGGCACCTGATAGATATTATGGCGACCTGCATAGACGCGGCCGGAGCTAACTATCCAAAGGAATACAAAGGCAAACATATCAAGCCGATGGAAGGCAAGAGCCTGCTGCCGGCGCTCGTTAAAGACAAGCCGGTGCAGCGTGAAGCGATATTCTGGGAGCATGAGGGCAACCGTGCGATCCGTATGGGCAAATGGAAGCTTGTTGCAAAGGGAAGAAAAGGCAGGTGGGAGCTTTATGACATCGAAGCCGACCGCAGCGAGCTGCATGATCTGGCAGACGCCCAGCCCGGACGAGTAAAACAAATGGCTGACGTATGGGAGGCCTACGCCAAAAGAACCAACGTAATACCCTGGCCCGGCAAAAAGAAGAAAAAGTAAAAAGCACCGGCTGTTTGTTACACTCAATTAAGGATTGGATATATGAAAATGGAATTTGTGAGGGTTTTACTTGTTATTTGCATAACGGCTCTGGTAGGCGGCGGATGTATCCATACAGAATCGACTGCACAGAAGACTGAAAACGTTCATATGGCCAATGGTATCAAAATCGGCGAGGTATCTTCTACTTCGGCGATTATCTGGTGCCGCCTGACAAAACACCCCGAACGCAATGTTAACGGAACCCCATTTCCTGCTCGCAAAAATCCCGCCAAATCCGGTGCTCGCGTGGCGTATGCTTACGACCTTGAAAAGATGGAAGGCGCTGTCCCGGGCATTAACGGTCAGGTACGGTTTACATACCGGCCTGCCGGAAACAAAAAACAAAAAAAGTCAACCGTCTGGCAGTGGGTGGATGAGGATAAGGATTTTACATGTCAGACGAAAATTGAAGGGCTTTTGCCCGGGACGAGATACTTGATAACGGCTGAGGGGCGCCGCTGTCAGGGCAGCAGGGTTGGATGCAAAGTAGAGGGTGGATTTAAGACGGCTCCGGAGCCTGATACGCCGGCTAAAATTTGCTTTACGGTCGTAACGGGGCAGGATTATACGCGACGAGATGATAAAGCAAACGGGCATAAAATCTATCCACAGATGCAAAAGCTGAGGCCGGACTTTTTTGTGCACACCGGCGATATCGAGTACTACGACAAACCCGGCCCTTACGCCGATAACGTTGAGTTAGCGAGATTCAAGTGGAATCGTATCTACGCAATGCCGTTCCAACGTACATTCCATAACGAAAACGCCAGTTACTTTATTAAGGATGACCACGATACGCTCAGGAACGACTGCTGGCCGGGGCAGAGCTATGGCGATATAACGTGGGAGGACGGCCTTGCGCTCTTTCGCGAACAGGTCCCCATGGGCAGCAAGACATACAGAACCATACGCTGGGGAAAGGACCTGCAGATATGGCTGGTTGAGGGGCGGGATTTCAGAAGCCCTAATAATATGCCCGATGGTCCTGACAAGACAATCTGGGGGCAGACCCAAAAGAAATGGTTTTTCGACACCGTCCGGCAATCAAATGCGACATTTCGTATTCTGATTAGCCCGACACCGATTGTAGGGCCTGACCGTAAAAATAAAAAAGATAATCATGCTAACGCAGGATTCAAACATGAAGGAGAGCAACTGCGCCACTTCATAGGCAGTCAGAAGAACATGTTCATTATTTGCGGAGACCGTCACTGGCAATACGTATCGGTTGACCCTGCAACAGGCGCCAAAGAGTACTCCTGCGGGCCTACCACGGATAAACATGCAGGAGGATTCAGTGAAAAAAACAGGTCGCCCATGCATCGGTATCTGAAAATAAAGGGCGGTTTTTTATCTGTAACCGTTGATAGAGTTGACGGCAGACCTACAATCATATTTCGCCATCACGGAGTTGACGGAAGAATCTACAATGAAGATGTCATCCACCTAAATCCGAATTTGTTTGTGGACAAAAAAAGATAGTGCCGATTTTGGCACCGTCTTGAGCAATCACCCAAAAGACCGGTAACTAACTATCTTCAACCTGTGTCGGATACTTCCCCTCCTCAATGGCCTTTATCTTGTTGACCCGCCTTTTATGTCTTCCGCCGCTGAACTCCGTAGTAAGCCATGTTTCAACCATCTTCCTGAGCATCGCTGTGCCTAACAGGTCCCCCGAAATACACAGAACGTTAGCATCGTTATGATGACGTGAAATCTGGGCATTGAGTTCATCATAACAAAGAGCGGCCCTTACACCTTTAATCTTATTGGCGCTTATGCTCATCCCGATTCCCGTTCCGCAAATCAAAATCGCCCGATCGGCCTGGCCATTCGAGACCAGAATCGCCGCCCGGTAAGCCGCATCCGGATAGTCAATAGGTTGTTCGCTTTTATGGCTCAAGTCAAGACATTCGTGACCAAGCTGCGCAATAATGGCCTTGACCTCTTCTATGGCCTTTACTCCTCGATGGTCGTTTGCAACCGCTATCTTCATACCAAAATTCCGCCAATTCTTTCTACCAACGCCCTTTCTATATGTTGGGCACACTTTTCATAAACATCAACGCCGGCACCAATCGGGTCACTAATTTCACCGTTGCCGTCAAGCAGCAAGCACTTTTCAGCAACCGCCGGGCAAATCTCTAATATCTGCTCACGATGGCTCTTAGTCATCGCAAAAATATAGTCGCTCGCTTCGGCCTCGCTGCTCGCCAATGCCCGACTTCGGTGTTTACTCAAGTCTATTCCTTCCCGTGCGCAAATACTTACAACTTCTTTACTTGCGGGTATCCCTGCTCCACCCATCAGACCCGCTGAAGCTATCTTATAACCTCTGGCTTCAATCTCGTCAACAGTGCAATTTAATTTTTCACAAAGCTTTTTTTTACACAAAGCCGCCGCCATCGGGCTTCGACAGGTATTACCGGCACATACGAACAGTATCCTGATTAGCGACATTTGGGCAATATCTTTTTCGCTATAAACTCCCTGGCGCAAGATTATCGGCTGGGCCTGCGCTATTTTCACCACCGTACTGCTTTTTTTATACTTACACTCACCTCCATCAAGAATTATATCTATCCTTCCGTCTAATTGTGCCAGCACGCCGTCGGCACTGGTAGCAGGCGCCCTCCCATCCAGATTGGCGCTCGGAGCAACAACAGGTTCCGTTGCACAGCGTAGAAGCCGGCGGGCTATCTCATTATCCGGACAACGAATACCGATTGTATTATCCCGATACAATACTTCAAAGGCATCGTTAGTGATAAGGTCGCGCTGTTTTTCGACCGCGCCCTCATCAAGTTCAAATACGATAGTCAGCGGCCCGGGCCAGCCCTTGGCGATAAGTTTCCTGCCCTTCAGCGGTATTGTGGGGACATATCCGGCAACAAGCTCCGGGTCAGCAATATGTAATGTATATCGTTTGCCACCGCCCCTGCCTTTTACTTCATCAAGCCGATTGATGCTATCTGTGCGCACACGACACCCGATACCGTAAACCGTCTCGGTCCCAAATGCCACAAGCTTGCCCTCATCGAGCTTTCCTGCAGCCGCCTTGACCTTTTCAATATCAAACTTCTCGCCCGTTAAGGCAATTACTTCTGTCTCCATGAAGAAGAAGATACCTCAAACCATCCAAAATCGCAACTCCTTATTACCAATTACCCTCCACCGGGGTTGTGGCTTGCTCTCAGGCACGGATCAGTTACAAT
>QNBT01000220.1 GCA_003644205.1 Planctomycetota bacterium
GCTGTTATGTTTTGTGCATCCGTAACGTCAAAGGCCGGATTATAAATGTCGGCACCTTCAGGTGCAATCTTTACACCACCAAACGATGCAACCTCGTCACCGGCCCTTTGCTCAATCGGAATATCGGCGCCCGTCTTTATAGTAATATCAAACGTACTTGTCGGTGCGGCAACATAAAAGGGGATATTGTGCTCCTTAGCTAAGATGCTCAGGCTGAAAGTGCCTATTTTGTTTGCCGTATCGCCGTTTGCAGCGATTCGGTCGGCACCGGTTATTACAGCATCTATTTTGCCCGGCTTCATTAATGTGCCCGCCATATTGTCGCAGATTAGCATTGCATCGATACCAGCCTGCATCAGTTCCCACATTGTAAGGCGCCCGCCCTGCAGCAGCGGCCTGGTCTCGTCAACATAAACCTTAAACTTTTTGCCTTTTTCGTGAGCCTCATATAGTATCGACAAGGCCGTTCCCTGCCCGGCCGTCGCAAGAGCACCAGCGTTACAGTGTGTCAGGATACCGCCGCCGTTCTTAATAAATTTCTCGCCATTCTCACCTATACGCTTACACATCTGTTTATCTTCGGCGCATATCGCCTGAGCCTCGGATAAAAGTGCACCGCGCAGCTCTGCAATTGATGCCTTGTCGTTTTCGGCAACGAATTTTCGCGCACGCCCCTTCATCCTGTCAAGCGCCCGGAACAGATTCACCGCCGTCGGCCTTGCGGTTGCAAGATAGTCGGCTGATTTTTCAAGATAATCGAGGGCTTGTGATAAACCGGTCGATGTTGTTTCCTTTATCGCCAGGCAGATGCCAAACGCTGTTGCGACACCAATTGCGGGCGCGCCTCTGACAGCTAAAGTCTTTATGGCGTCGTAAAGCTGCTCAGTCGTTTCACATTTGAGCATCTCGAACTGAGCAGGCAGCAGCCGCTGATCGATAACCTCTAAGTATCCATCAATACCATCTACCCATCTAAGCGTCTCAAATACCATTTCCGTGTCCTACAAACAAATCATAAATTCATAATACTTTTCCTTGCTTCTATCGGGCCGGCTTACGTTAATCCGCGGAGGCAAACAAGGCTGCAAAACTTGCCCCGACTCTTGGTTCATCAATTTTCTTTAGTCCCGCCGTTTCAGCCTTATTACAGATTGTTTCGTACAATTCTTTTTTTACATGGAACCTCGGCTCGGCAAGTAAATACTGCCCGTCCGGCTTGAGCACGTTGCGAATTTGTTTGAAGAATCTGTGGCGATCAGGCACTTCATGCACCATCCACATCGAGAGGGCAAAATCAACAGGTTCTGATATCTTAAGGTCGTCCTGCGAGCACTGTATGAATTCTATGCGGTCCAAAACCTGCGCCTTTTGTGCCTTCTTTTCGGCCCGATTAAGCATCTCACTCTGTAAGTCAACCGCCAGTACACGCCCGTTTTGGCCAACCATCTCGGCCATTTGGCGGACATAGAACCCCAATCCACAACCGATATCCGCCACCGTCATACCCGGCTTGACCAGTTCGGCGAGAAACTTTCTCGGCCTCTGATGCAAACGCCTCAGCCAATCCGGATAAAGAATCATGTGGTACCACTTTGCAACATACACTTTTTCCAAGCGACTTCCTTCGCCTAATTCAATTAAGCATTTCAAAAAACAAACTGACAGATTTTGTCATTCCCGCGAAAGCGCCGCCCTGCTTCGTTTGCTGGCCAGTTCGGGGTCCTCGATTTCCTGGATTCTTTCATATCCTACTTTGGCGAGCCATCGTTTGAATGGTTCGGCCTTTGGGCTTGGAATAGACTGGATTATGCGAAAGGCACTGTCCGTCAGGGCGGCAATTATGTCAACCACGGAAAAATACCATTCGTTATCGTGAATGACCCTCCTGATTTCCTTGCCTTTGAATACTACAAGTTCATCATCCATTTTCTAATCCCCTTTTTGGTAAACAGCTTATCTTTTCTTTTCGGCCTTTAGTTTTTCTTTCAGGTACTTGGCGGTATAGCTGCCGTCAACCTTAATTATTTGTTCGGGCGAGCCTGTTGCAATAACTTCGCCGCCGGCATCGCCGCCTTCCGGGCCGAGGTCTATTATATAGTCGGCCATCTTAATAACATCAAGATTATGCTCGATTACCACCACCGTATTGCCGAGGTCGCACAGCCTCCGCAGCACGTTTAGCAGATTATGAATATCGGCAAAATGCAGCCCCGTCGTCGGCTCATCAAGCAGATACAATGTATGCCCGGTAGAAGGTTTGCCCAATTCCGATGCCAGTTTGACCCGCTGGGCCTCGCCGCCCGACAATGTTGTTGAAGATTGTCCTAACGTCATATAGCCAAGGCCTACGTCGTACAGGGCCTTGAGCAGCCGCGAAATCTTCGGAAAATTCGCAAAAAAGTCGCGGGCATCTTCAATTCGCATATCAAGGACATCGGCAATGTTCTTACCCTTATAGGTAACCTGTAGCGTCTCTGGATTATACCTTTTACCCTTACATTCCTGGCACGTTACGAAGACATCCGGCAGAAAGTGCATCTCAATCTTTTTTGTACCCTGGCCCCGGCAGTGCTCGCAGCGCCCGCCCTTTACGTTAAAGCTGAACCTGCCCGGCTTATATCCGCGAATCTTCGACTCCCGCGTCATAGCAAAGAGCTGCCTTATCAAATCGAATACTCCGGTGTAGGTAGCCGGGTTGCTCCGCGGCGTCCTGCCAATAGGAGACTGGTCAATCTCGATAACCTTGTCGATGTGCGATACACCTAAGATATTTTTGTGCCTGCCCGGCTTTTCGCGCGAACTATACAGCCTGCGCTTGAGGCTCTTTAGCAAAATCTCGGTAACTAAAGTACTCTTGCCCGAGCCGGAAACACCTGTTACGCATGTAAATACGCCCACCGGAAATTTGACATTGATATTCTTTAGATTGTTCTCGCCGGCGCCGGTAACCTCGATACATCTTCTCAGGCTGTATTTACGTCGGCCTGGCGGCAGCTCGATACGGCTTTTGCCGCTAAGATACCTGCCGGTTATCGATTCTGCGCAATCGCGAACGTCCTGTACGGAACCTGCCACAACGACTTCGCCTCCATTCGCACCGGCGGCAGGGCCGATGTCGATAATGTGGTCGGCGTGGTTGATTATGTCCTCATCATGTTCGACCACGATTACCGTGTTGCCGATGTCCCGCAGTCTTTGCAAAAGTCCAAGCAGCCGGTCGTTGTCCCGTCTGTGCAGGCCGATGGTAGGCTCATCAAGCACGTAACAGCACCCTACCAGGCCGCTTCCGACCTGCGTCGCTAAGCGAATCCGCTGCGCCTCCCCGCCTGCTAAGGTCCTGCTGGCCCGGTCGAGTGTCAGATAGCCTAATCCGACATCAATCATAAACTGAAGTCTTGCCTTTATCTCCTTCAGAGGCTGTGCTGCAATAAGGGCCTTTTCTTTATCAAGTTTGAGGCGATTGAAGAACCGCTGGGCCTTTTCGATATTCATCGCCGTTATCTGACTGATATTTTTCCCGCCGACCTTAACCGCAATAGCTTCGGGCCGAAGACGGGCGCCTTTGCAGGCACAACAAGGCTGCTCCGACAGGTAACCATGCAACCTTGCCTTGACGTATTCGCTGGTGGTGTTGGCCCACCGACGGTTCAGATTCGGTATCACACCCTCAAAACGGGCGCCATACTTTTTCTGGTCCGCATCCGTTGTACCGTAAAGCAAAATCTTTTTGATTTTGGCGCCTATCCTTGAAAATGGAATAGACTTGCTGATGCCGAAATTTCTACAGAATCTCTTAACCAGCCTGTTGTAATAGATATTCATTCTCTTTCCGCCCTTACGCCAGGCATCGATGGCGCCGTTTTCAAGGGATACGCTTTTATCCGGTACTATGAGGTCGGTATCAAACTCCAGAATAGTGCCTAAGCCATCGCAACTGGCACAAGCCCCGTACGGGCTGTTGAAGCTGAAAAGCCTCGGCGAAAGCTCCTCTAACGAGGCGGCCGGGTGCTTGTTGCAGGCGAACTTCTCGCTATAGATAATATCTTTCCACTTACCGTCGCCGCCGGCGGCCTTATCGTCTTTAGGCTCCTGCATCATCACGAAGACCACCCCTTCGCCGATCTTCAGCGCCGTCTCCACCGAATCTGCCAGGCGAATACGAATCGAGTCCTTGATAATCAGCCTGTCAACAACGGCGAATATGTCGTGCTTCTTGTTCTTGTCCAGGGCGGGGGCATTCTTGATGTCATAAATCACCCCGTCAACGCGGACCCGCACAAACCCCTCTCGCTGCACACCGACAAAGACCTCCCTGTGCTCACCCTTTTGTCCGCGTACGAGTGGTGCACATATTTGAATCTTCGTACCTTCCGGCAGCTCGAGAATTGAATCGACAATCTGCGAAGAATGCTGACTACTTATTGGCTTTCCGCAGACCCAGCAGTGCGGCTGACCCACCCGCGCAAACAGCAGCCTGCAATAGCCGTATATCTCAGTAGTGGTAGCGACGGTTGAACGAGGATTTGAGCCGGCGCTTCTTTGCTCGATGGCAATCGTAGGAGGCAGACCCTCGATGTGCTCGACGTGCGGCTTTTGCATCTGCTCAAGAAACTGCCTCGCGTACGCGCTTAGCGACTCGACGTACTTGCGCTGGCCTTCGGCATATACCGTGTCAAACGCCAGAGAGCTTTTACCTGAGCCGCTTATACCGGTTATCACTACCAGCTTATCACGCGGAATAGTTAC
>QNBT01000221.1 GCA_003644205.1 Planctomycetota bacterium
AGATGGCAGTTGGACCTATCGGGATGATTTTGCCACGAATAATCCTGCCAGCGTAAAATCATGCCGCTTCTCACCAGATGACCAATACATTTGTGTCTCTGGCCGTAATCAGCAGATGGAAGTCTGGAAAACCAATGGCGGAAATCGCAACGACTTTGTATTTGAACATCGTTTCACACACAATGAAAACCAAACACCATTTGCATGTGACGATCAAGACAGCAATGCTGCTATTGAAGCGATTGAATGGACACCAGATGGTCAATACTTGATCTCAGGTGGTTTGATTTCAGGTAGACTCTCGCTTTATAACGTTGGCACCTGGGACAAAGTAACATTCTCCACCGGGCTGGATTATATACTCGGCCAGCAAACCAATCGTCAAATTGAATTCATCGATTGCTTTGAAGACTTCGTGATGGTCGGTGGTGACGAAGGTGGTATCCGTATCTTTGGTCTCGATGGTGCTGAGTTTGTCCCACCAACTCCGCCGGAAGCGGCAATCGTTGATTCTCCAGCAGATGGAGCAACTGATGTTGATCTTGATGCTGATCTTGACTGGATTGCCGGTGCAAGGGCCACATCGCACGACGTCTATTTTGGAACCAGTCCAACACCTGCATTTGTCGGTAATCAGTCTGTGACAACGTATGACCCTGGTTTACTTACTGCGGGCACAACCTATTACTGGGCTATAGATGAAGTTAACAGTGCAGGCAGTGCCACTGGCCCTGTCTGGAGCTTTACCACAAAGGAACCAATCCTTACCCATGTCACCAAGCTTGCCGTTGATCCGTTTGGTTCAAACGGTGCCGTTGACGGGTGTCAATTCTCTCAAGACGGTACGTATTTTACCGCATCAGATAATCATGGCGTCGCCAGAATTTACAAAACTGCAGATTGTTTTGTTGGCGGAGTTATTGGCGGTACCGGCGTAGCTGACTGGACTGTGTTGCCTTATAAAAAGGTCACACATTTTTATGGTAATGTAAGTGGCGAGTGTGGCGGCTTACCTGGCGGTGCTGATAAAAACTATGAAATCAATGCTATCGCATGGTCGCCAGATGGATTGTTTATGTCGACAGGTAGAAACGATGATGGTACCAAGATTTGGAAGACTGAAGATATATTCGATCCAGCTCAGGCATCAACCTACGATCCAGCCAATGTTTCAACTAATAACACCCCATTTAAACATTTGGTAGATGGTGTAACAGAGGCCGACGGTTCAGCTTTTGCCCCCAACGGTTTATGGTTTGCCACTGCTTACGATGATTCCATGAGAGTATTTACGTTACCAAACTTTACTCAGATTCAAAATATTAGTGGTGGTGGTGGTGCTGTCAATTCAATCGACTTCACAGAAGATTCAACCTTGGTTGCCTTTGGCGCAAGCAATGATTACGTCAGGGTATATGAAACTTCAGGTTGGACGCAAGTATGGTCACATAACTTCGGTGCTGACTCCAGTGTTAAATCTGTTCGTTTTTCACCTAGCCAGCAATATCTTGCCGTTAGTGGTAAAGGTACCAAGTGTACAGTATGGAGAACATCTGATTGGACTCAAGTTGTTAATATTACCCAAACAGGTCCTGATACTTCTTTGCCATGTGATGATTCAGATGAGAATCCAGCGTGTGAATCTGTTGAATGGTCAATCGATAGTCAATACTTATTGAGCTCTGGAAAGAAAACAGGCGAGCTGCATGTTTGGGATTCAACCACATGGCCTGGCTCTGGATCGGTTAACTTAGCAAAAGCAGATGCCGCACAGGTGTTACAGTCTGAAGATGTTGACCGTCAAATTGAATTTATTGATGTGCATGAAAACCTGGTGATCCTTGGTGGTGACTCAGGCTTTATTAACATGTATAAGTTTGCACCCATTTTACCGCCGGAAGCGGCAACCGTTGATTCTCCAGCAGATGGAGCAACTGATGTTGGTCTTGGTACCGATCTTGAATGGTATGCCGGTGCATATGCCACATCGCACGATGTGTATTTTGGAACCAGTCCAACACCTGCATTTGTCGTTAATCAAACTGGGACAACGTATGACCCGGGTTTGCTTACTCCGGACACAACCTATTACTGGGCTATAGATGAAATTAACGGTATGGGCAGTGCCACTGGCCCTGTCTGGAGCTTTACCACAGCGCCTCCTGATCTGACAGCACCGACACCTGATCCTGCGACGTTTGCATCAGCGCCTGTGGCAATTAGTAGTTCAGAGATCACTATGACAGCAACAACAGGTACGGATGCTTCCGGTCCTGTCGAGTACTACTTCGACGAGACTTCCGGAAATGCCGGCGGTAGTGATTCAGGTTGGCAGGCATCTGCCAGTTACACCGACAGCGGTCTGACTGGAAACACGCAGTATACCTATACGGTTCAGATGCGTGATGCAGCACTCAATGTTGGTGGCATATCGTCTCCTGCAGATGCAACGACGCCTCCTCTGCCTACCTACTCAATCACGACCAGCGGTTCGGCGCCATCGACCTATGTGGCAGCCGACAGTCTCCCGTTATCAGGCACTGATGAGACTTCATTTAGATTCTGCACTGATTGCACTGGCACCAATACCGATAAAGGTCAGTCATTTACCCCAACAACAAGTTACACACTCGACAAGATCACGATAGTTGCAGATACTATTTTTGGTTCACCAGGTGCACCGTTGAGTGTTGAACTATGGCAAATGTCAGGCGGTACGACTTTATTGAACACATCGACTGGTGATAGTTTGCCCGGCGACCTTTCTAACGGTGACTTTATTACCCTGGATGTGACAAACACACCTTTGACTTCAGGTACTACGTACGCCTTTCTATTGTATTTTGATACAGCCGGATCTAACCGCGAGCTGGACATCTCTCGCATTGCAGGCGATCCTTACGGCGCAGGTAATGTTGTATTACGAACCTTTGGCGCGTCACGCTCTATAGTCGCGCCAGGTGCCGAAAGCACCGCCGGCCGTGACCTGGTGTTTTATATCCAGAAAGTGACTGAAACCGACCCGCCGACACCGAATCCCGCAACGTTTGCAGTAGCTCCCGCTGCCGTTAGCGATTCAGCTATCAGCATGACGGCCACAACAGGTACGGATGCAAGCGGTCCTGTTGAGTACTACTTCGCTGAGACTTCCGGCAACCCCGGCGGTACAGACTCAGGCTGGCAGACAAGTACTTCTTATACCGATACAGGTCTGACCGGTTCAACGCAATACTCATATACGGTTCAGATGCGTGACGCTCTGTCCAATACC
This sequence comes from Planctomycetota bacterium, assembly GCA_003644205.1. GTDB lineage: Bacteria > Planctomycetota > Phycisphaerae > Sedimentisphaerales > Anaerohalosphaeraceae > QNBT01. The sequence goes on from QNBT01000221.1 coordinate 3,272, forward strand.
GGTACTGCTTCGGTTGGTGCAAGTGCCACAACGCATGTAACGGTTCCGGATGTAACAGGTCAGGCTCAGGCGACCGCCGAGGGCAACATAGTTGCTGCCGGTCTGGTTGTAGGAACGGTTTCAACATCATACAGCTTCACAGTTCCCGCAGGCGATGTGATCAGTCAATCGCCAACGGGTGGTTCTTCTGCAATGCCGGGTACATCAGTTGACATCGAGGTTTCACTCGGTGTTGAGATGGTAACAGTGCCGGACGTAGTTGGCCAGGTTCAGGCAACGGCAGAAGGTAACATAGTCGCCGCTAGCCTGGTTGTTGGAACAGTAACAACCGCTTACAGCCCGACAGTACCTGAAGGCAATGTAATCAGTCAATCGCCGACTGGTGGTTCATCGGCTGAGATCAATTCATCTGTTGATATCGAAGTTTCACTCGGCGTACAGCCTGTAACTGTACCAGATGTAGTTGGACTCCCACAGGCAACCGCCGAAAGCAACATCGTTGCAGCCACTCTGGTTGTCGGAACGGTAAGCACATCTTACAGTTTCACTGTCCCAGCCGGCGACGTAATCAGTCAAAATCCTGCCGGCGGTTCTTCTGAACTTCCGGGTACACCGGTTGACATCGAGGTTTCACTCGGTGTTGAGATGGTAACGGTTCCTGACGTGGTTGGTCAGGCACAGGCAACGGCTGAATCGAACATAGTCGCAGCAGGTTTAGTTGTTGGTACTGTAAGCACCGCTTACAGCCCAACAGTGCCTGCAGGCGATGTCATCAGTCAAAATCCGGTTGGCAGCACATCGGTTGCGATAGGTTCTTCGGTTGACATCGAAGTTTCACTCGGCGTGCAACCTGTGACTGTTCCTAACGTTGTAGGGCTCCCGCAGGCAACGGCTGAAGCTAACATAGTTGCAGCCACACTAACCGTCGGTACGGTAACCACATCATATAGCTTTGTGGTTCCCGCAGGCGACGTGATCAGTCAATCGCCTGCCGGCGGTTCTTCTGAACTTCCGGGTACACCTGTTGACATCGAGGTTTCACTCGGTGTAGAAATGGTGACGGTACCCGACGTAGTCGGTCTTGCTCAGGCAACTGCCCAATCGAATATCGTTGCAGCAGGTTTGGTTGTTGGTACGGTAACTACCGCCTACAGCCCAACAGTACCTGACGGCGATGTAATCAGTCAATCGCCGGTTGGCAGCACATCGGTTGCGATCGGATCTTCAGTTGACATCCTGGTTTCACTCGGCGTGCAACCTGTGACGGTACCCAACGTAGTTGGTCTCCCGCAGGCAACTGCCGAATCTGACATCGTTGCAACAGGATTAGTCGTTGGAACGGTAACAACCGATTACAGCGGTACAGTACCTGCTGGCGACGTGATCAGTCAAGATCCAACCGGTGGTTCTTCAGTACCTCCGGGTAGTTCGGTTGATATCGTGA
>QNBT01000222.1 GCA_003644205.1 Planctomycetota bacterium
GCCTTCTGCGCCAAGGCGGATACCTGGTCAACGGCAGGTTATTTAGCCGACTGCCTGAGAGCCGAAAATCAACAATTGAAACTTTTAGATGAGTTTGTGTTGACCAGCGGCAGGGCGAAAATAATATCTCTATGGCCCGAGTCGAAGGTATGTCGGGACGAAAGTGTCAGCGACAATGATAAATCGCAGGTGATTCTGATTGAATTCGCCGAAAGGAAGATACTTCTTTGCAGCGACATCGAACGATTTGCACAGGAAAAGATTCTTCAAAAGTACCCGGAAATCAAAGCCGATGTGGTAGTAATGCCTCATCACGGCTCGACAAGTAATCTTATTGACGGATTTGTTGAAAAAATCGGCGGCGGTATCCTGATTACCAGTTGCAGCAGGACCCGATACGAGGCGGCATATCAATCCCCTACAGGTGCGACAGTTTTTTACACACCTGTTGACGGCGCGGTTACGGTGAAAATCACGACCGATGGCACAATAACAACCGCCAGCTTTGTCCGGCAACCATAAAACCATCCACCTTCAAACCGCCGGGCGAGCGGATAGTTATCTCATGTGCACTACGATTTCGACCCTGCGGTTTTTGGCCTTGCCGCTTGATGTTGAGTTGGACGCGATCGGTCTGCTTGCACCTGACGCAACAGCCCGAATCCTTTCCGCCTTGATACCCTGTTTCGTTAGGTATCTTAATACCGTCAGAGCCCGCTCAGCCGAAAGCTCCCAGTTGTCCCTCCATTTGGATTTTCTGATTGGGTCCGAATCAGTATGGCCCACAACGTCGATGTTTCTGCCCTGGTAACGCTGTCGCAGAACGGAACGGACATGGTCAAGCTCGGCAACGCTTGCCTTTTTCAGTGAGGCCTTACCCGGGCTGAACAGAATCGCATTGGGCAGCGTTACAGTGATTGTACCGGCTGTCGGGTCAAACGATACATCCATGCCTTTGCCGAAACCGGTTGCCTCCGCCGGGGAGATCTGTCTCTGGCGGATCTGTTCCTGTAATTGCTGCATGGTCTGCTGTGTCTTATTGAGTTCCTGGCCGAGCTGGGCCTTCTCGGTTGAGGATGTATTCAGCGATGCGACACAGTTCTCATAGAGCCCCTTAAGATTCTGGTGTTCGACGTTCAAGCCATCGTACTTTTTGTGCCAATTGGTACAGCCGGCAAAGAGCCCGATTGCCGCTACCATAGTGACGACGAATACTGTCCTGTTTATAACATTTTTCATTGTTGACCTCTCTTTCGCCAAAACCGAATTTCTTGTTTAATAATACAAATACAGAGTAGCAATGTAATCTCTGAACCAATCATGGAAAATCATAACAGTAAACACCGCCAAAGACAAGAACGGACCATAAGGAATTTGCCGGGTTTTTTTGAAAAACATCTGAAACCCGGCCCAAATCAGCCCGAAGAATGGCGCTATGAAAAAGGCTATTACCACAAACACAGGCCCGATTACCGCCCCTGCCGCTCCCATCAGATGCACGTCGCCCATGCCCATCGCCTCTTTACCAAAGCCCAACGTACCTAAAATGCGCGTTGCCCACACGATGCCACAGCCCGCCAAATAGCCCGACAAACTGCCCAGAAATCCTGCTATAGCAGGCACTTGTGACAATTTGAGCCCGAGCGAGGTGTGCCGGCTCAGCCACAGCCCCCCCATCGAGCAGACGATTATCGGCAATAAAAACACGATTTCCTTCAGAACCTCGAGGCGATGCGGATAATCAGGCCTATCTTCCTGGGGTGATTCCTCGTCCGTTTCGGATTGATAGCTTCTTTTTATTACACCGGCCCACAGGAGCACCAAAGATATTACCAGGCCCACTGCCGCGGCGACTGTCACAGCCGCGGTGCGAGCCGAGGCGCTCGGCCAGAGCTTGTATGTCCATACTATATCCGGATTTACAATGTACACGCCTGCCGAAGCACTTATAAGGCCCACAACTGTAACGAACCAGCATACCGGCAAAGGTATCACCCACAATTCCAAATCAATCGCCGCCGCGGCCAACAACCCTGCAAGCAGAACGACGGCGTTTAGATAGACCAGCCAGCCCCCCGCCAGAAACATCCCGATTCCCGTCGGTGCCTCTATGCCGAGACGTCTGTATTCGGTAATGAAGTACAGGACAAAGACCGCAACAAAAAGCAGCGCAGTCAAAAGCTCCACGACGAAATACCGCGGCGAAATCCGCGCCTTGCAGTATCTGCACTTTGCTCCCAGGAGGAGCCATGAAATAAGTGGTATGTTATCGTAAAACCGTATCCTCTTTTCGCAAGCTGGGCAACTCGAAGGCGGCCTCGTCAGCGATTTATCACGAGGCAGCCGATAAATTACCACGTTTAGAAAACTGCCTATACAGGCACCATAGGCAAAGACAAAGACAAGCCAAAACCATTCCGGTACTGCCACAATACCTCCATAATAAGAAATTCGAAGCACACCTGCTTTCCTTTCGCTTCATATCGCAATTTCTTTCATCTCGTGCTTTTCAGGCACGTCATCCATAGCCATTAATAGGTATGCATCCTTAATATTTGCCTCCAATTCCTCAAGGGTTTCCCCCTGAGTCATAATTTCTGGATGCTCAAGAAGCTTTCCCAGCCAATATTTGTCACTCTTCCAATAAACCATAGTCATTTTTGTCTTTATAGCCGTTTCTCCATTATTCTAATCAGATTAGCTCATAATATTATAGTATTATGATTATGCTGTTTCAATCCCTTTTGTTTCATTTTTCGTTTTTCGCTTTCTTGTTCATTGCAGCAACGAGTTTCATAGGTAAGCCGAACAGCCGGATGAATCCGGTCGCGTCGGCCGGGTCGTATTCGGCGCCCATGGTAAAGCTGGCTAAGTCCGGCTTATACAAACTCTTCGGACTTTTTACCCCGGCGACATCACATCTTCCCTTGTAGAGCTTCAACCGAACCGTGCCGGTAACATTGCGCTGCGTTACGTTGACAAACTCATCCAGCGCCTCACGCAACGCGCAAAACCACTGCCCGTAATAAACAAGCTCGGCATACTTCAAAGCTACCTGCTGCTTGTAGTGCATCGTTTCCCGGTCGAGAGTCAGACTCTCCAGTGCCCTGTGGGCCGTAGTCAGTATTGTTCCGCCGGGCGTCTCATAGACACCGTGAGACTTCATGCCGACAAGACGGTTCTCAACAAGATTGGCCTGGCCCACCCCATGTTTGCCGCCCAGCCGGTTCAAAGTCTCGATGAGTTTCACAGCAGCAATACTTGCGCCATTTAACTTCACCGGCACACCTTTGGCAAAGCCTATCTCAACGTAATCCGGTTTGTCGGGTGTTTTCGACACCGCTCTGGTCATCACAAACATACTTTCTTTAGGCTCGTTCCACGGGTCCTCCAGTTCGGCACCCTCGTGGCTTATATGCCACAGGTTACGGTCCCGTGAATAAAGTTTCTTTTTGCTCTGCTCAACGGGTATATGGTGCTTTTTGGCATAATCGAGGGCCGCGGCGCGCGAAGTCAGCTCGAAATTGGGGTCCTTCCAGGGGGCGATAATTTTCAGCTTCGGGTCCAGGGCCATGTATGTAAGCTCGAAGCGCACCTGGTCGTTACCTTTGCCTGTTGCGCCGTGGGCGACGGCGGTCGCACCTTCGGCGTGGGCGACTTCGACCTGGTGTTTTGCTATCAAAGGCCGGGCTATACTCGTACCTAACAGATAATCATTCTCATATACCGCCCCGGCCTTTAGCATCGGCCACAGATAATCCCGGGCAAATTCGGCTCGCAGGTCTTTCACGACGCACTTAACCGCCCCGGAGGCCATCGCTTTTTTCTTAATGCCGGCCAGTTCGTCTCCCTGACCTAACTCGGCGGCAAAGGCGATAACATCATAGCCGTAGGTCTCCTTTAGCCACGGCAGAATAACGCTCGTATCCAATCCGCCGCTGTACGCCAGAACCACCTTCTGTGATTTGCTCTTACTCTTAGCCATCGATTAATCCTTTTGTACTGCTGTTGGAAACCATCAAAGCCGATATTATACTGTTTCGAGCCGGAAATGACAATACAAAGTGCGCAAGTTTTTAAGGCGGATTATGTTATCTCACAATCCGAGTGCTTTACGTGCTGCATCGCGAAACACCCGACAGCGGCGATGCGCGTCGAACGCCGATTCCCTGTCGGCAGATTCGCCGGGATAGCGGAAACTCACAGAGAAATCCGAAAGATAGGCAAGGTCTTCACGGAAGGTCTCCCACTCTGGCTCGATACTAAGGACCTGTTCGAGCAGAGCAACGAGGTCGTGGATTTTGCCAAAAGAAACGTCTGCCTCGCAAAGTCGGGCCTTGAGATATTTCTCGGCACATTGCTGTGCGTGGAAGCAAATGCCGTCATAATTGGGGTCTTCCTGCACCTGACATTCGCGCTCCATCATGGCGAAGTCGCCCTCGGCCTTTGCAATCCACTCAGCAGTCATCGGCTTCATAGAGCACCTTCCCTTCTTCGAAAATCTGACGCAAGAAATCGTCGCCCATTTCCATTCGCTGGCGTACTTTTTCGGGACTGCGCACAATCAAGTCGAGCGGAAAATCGGGCCGCAGTTTCATTCGAATCTTTACCGATTGGTCAACGCTTCTGCCTTCAAAGGGGCAAATCACCAGTAGGTCAACATCCGAATCTTGCGTGGGTAAGCCTTGGGCGTAAGAACC
>QNBT01000223.1 GCA_003644205.1 Planctomycetota bacterium
TATACGGCAGAACGGCTCCGGGAGCCTCTCGGAGCCGTTTTCTTACCTGCTGTTAGCCCTAACGCGATAAACGCTTTTTCCCCGATAGTATTTCATCCCCAAACTTTGGGACGATACCAAAAAATTGAACCCCTACCGTTTTTTGCATTATAATCCCCATCTCAATCGATAATCTCGCTGGTTGGTGCGTTATCAGTGTGCTGTTAGGGATCGCTGGACGATAAGTTTACGGCACTTCCTCGCTTGGCTCTCAAGTTCGGCAAGCTCGGCTTTGGCAGCGGCGCCCTTGGTGCGAAACCGCTCCTGGATGAGTTGGCCTATTATCTTGTGCAACTGGAGCAGTTCTTTCTGCATACTGCCGGCGTCAAAGCCCCATTCAGTTACCAAATTAGTCGTATCCTTGACAAATTGAGCGATTTGTCTTTTTTGCTTGTCCTCCATATTCCCCGTCTCCAACCACACTTTATGCCCTTTTGAACATCTTCATTATACATCCTGTAAAAAGATAATCAAGAGTTTTTTGGAGAAACCGGTCAAAAATGTTGGTTTTTTCGGACGTTTTGAGTAATCCTGCTCGTCTTCGGAAAGCGGTTTCTGTCTGAATTACGCGACTCGACCGAACCGGAAGGTAGGTACTCTTTGGGTGGCTCAAATAAACCACGAAGCGATTTTCAGCAGGAATCTTTGCTTGACAGGCCTTGCGCCGGCGGTTGCGCGTATAATCTCCTTTACGGCCCGACGGGCTTGTTGCTTATTGCCGGTTGGCCAGAGCGTGTTTGCGATATTTTCAGTGTTTGAGACACAGTACTGGTAGCCGCGGATTACAGCAGCGGGGATTCCGGCATCAACCTGGCCGAAGTGCAGAGCGGCGGCGGCCGTCAGTTGGTGAGCGGTCAGGTCCATGCCGCCGAATTTCGGCCTGCCGAACTTGTCGGCCTTGCCGAATTCCTTGCTGCGAGGCTCGATTCCGGATGAGCCTACCGCAGAATCTATCGTCCCGAAGGGCATCAGCTCCGTATCAGCCAGGATCACGGCAACTTCCTTGCCCGTAGCGGCGGCTATTTCCTCGCGGATGGCCTCGGCGACTTCATCAGGGTCGGGCGGCATGAAGCTTACGATACCTTCGGGATGGTTCGAGCCGTCGATACCGGCGTCGCAGGTGTGGAGGATGCCCCTCCCAGAAAGGGTAATGAGAATGCATTGCTCGTAATCGCATAATCCGGTGCTGCACTGAGTATCCTTTGAGGCGTCCATGACGTGGTCTCTGAAGATTCCATTCAGCGGGATGACGGCGATGATTTCGTGCCCTTCATCCATTACCATTTGCACCCATACGGGGTCCTTGCCGGTGCGTTTCGAGACGGCAAGGGCGGCTTTTGTGACCTTGACATCGCTTTTATTCTTAACCAAACCCATCGCTTTGGAAATTATTTTGCTGGTAAGGACAAGTATGTCGCCGGCCTGCAAACCACCTAATTCCTTCTCGGCCGAGTCGATAATCATTTGCGGCAGGTTATCGCCGGGCTGTATCTCCGGCAGGGTCTGCAAGCCGAATACTTCAAATTTCTTCATGAGCGCGTCACCTGACTTTTAATGTTTTACTAAAACCTACCGTTTTTCAGGCCAAAACCCCGCGTAAAACGCGGGGCTAAATATTTCTGTTGCTTTGGATAACAGACAATATCTAATCTTCGAGTTTTTTCAACATCCCTGTGACGCAGACGTCGCCTTCGAATTCGTTGATATTAACATGATACAAAGGTGCTTCATTTATCAACTGAGCGAGTGAGTCGGCGATGCTTGTCTTGCCGGCACGGCCTAATATCTTCGGGGCAATATAGACCCTTACAGCATCAGCGAAGCCGCCCGACAGAAACGATGTTATCACGCCGGCCCCACCTTCCACGAGGAGCTGGGCGATACCTCGGTCGCCAAGGGCGGCAAGGGTTGCTTCGAGGTCGCACTTACCCTCAAATGCGGGAACAAACACAAGCTCGGCTCCCTTTTTCTCAATTCTGGCGACCTTTGTTGGGTTGGTCCGCCCGGATTCTGCGCCGGCTATAATAATGACAGGAAAGCTCTTGGTAGTTCTGAGCAGCCTGGAGGTGAGCGGTATTTGCAGGTCGGCGTCGAGGACGACTCGCACGGGTTTTTTGCCTTTAGGGGGTCGGGGCGTCAGCATCGGGTCATCCGCCCTGACGGTATTTATTCCGACCAGGATAGCCTGTACACTTCGCCGCAATCTGTGGACGTCTTTTCTGCTAAGCTCGTTGGAAATCCATTTTTCGCCCTTGGCGGTGTCGCCGGCAGGGGCAAGTTTGCCGTCGAGACTCTGTGCCCATTTGAGAATAACCCACGGACGTTTTGTCCCGGCGAATTTCAAGAAACCGGCGTTTAAAAGTTTCGCCTCAAGTCCGCAAATACCCACATCAACCTGGATGCCCGCATTTCGCATTTGGCCGATACCCTTTGCCTGTGCATGTTCCGATGGGTCAATTGCGGCAACGACCACCCTTGCAGGAGCGGCCTCTATAATAGCCTCGGTACAGGGTGGTGTCTTTCCGTGATGAGAGCAGGGTTCGAGCGTTATATACATGGTTGCGCCGGCGGGCTTTGCGCCGATGGTTTTGCAATCGTCGATAGCATTAATCTCAGCGTGAGGGCCGCCGAATTTTTTGTGAAATCCCTTGCCGATTATCTGGTTTGATTTGACGATGACACAGCCGACCATCGGATTCGGCTCGACCACGCTGAAGCCGCGAGCGGCAAGATTAAGCGCCATCCGCATATACCTTTCGTCTTCAGTATTCTTGTGCATTATGCTCTCCCAATCATCTCAAGAAATTGTTTTTCGTTGATGATGCGAACCCCAAGCTGCCGGGCCTTTTCCAGTTTACTGCCCGGGTTGTCGCCGGCCAGGACAAAATCAGTCTTCTTACTGACACTCGATGAGACTTTGCCGCCGTTTTCCTTTATCGCCCGCTCGACATCAATTCTTGTGAAGTTTCCCAGTGTGCCCGTAACGACGAGGGTTTTGCCCGCTAAAACATTGGCCGTTCTTCGCTCTGGTTGTTTCGGATTCACACCAGCAGCAAGCAGCTCGTCTATAACCGATGCATTTTTTACGTCTTTAAAGTATTCATAGATGCTCTTTGCCATGACCGGGCCAATTTGTTCAATTGCTTCCAAAGTATCAAACGTGGCATTACGCAGGCCGTCCAGCGACCGAAACTCGGTAGCTAAAATTTCGGCTGACTGGCCCCCGACGTGTTGAATCCCGAGGGCGGTTATGAAGCGAGCCAACGGCCGGGTTTTGCTTTTTTCAATTGCTTCTATAACATTGGTGGCGCTTTTTTCGGCCATCCGCTCGAGTTTGACAAGGTCGGCGGTCTGCAACTTATACAGGTCGGCGAAATTCTTTACCAGGTTTGCTTCTATTAACTGGTCAATAAGTGCCGGGCCAAGATGTTCGATATCCATCTGTCCTCTGCCGGCAAAGTATTTGAGCTTTTCCCTGAGTTGGGCGGCACAGTTCGGGCCGACGCACCTGATATAAACGCCGTCTTCATCTTTTTTAACTTCTCCTTCGCAAGCAGGACATTTTGTCGGTGGCTCGACCTTTACGGAATCAGACAGATGACATTTTACCTCAACAACCTGTGGTATTATCTCGCCCGCCTTTTCAATTACTACGGTATCACCCTGTCGAACATCCAGGCGTTCGACTTCATCAAAATTGTGCAGGCTTGCCCGTCTGACGGTCGTCCCGGCTAATTGTACAGGGGCGAGATTCGCCACGGGGGTCAGTATGCCGGTCTTTCCCACCTGCACATCGATTGATTCGACGGTAGTCTCAGCTTGTTCGGCGGGGAATTTGTATGATATGCACCAGCGAGGTGCCCTGCCGGTTGCACCGAGAAGGTCCTGCTGGTCGAAACTGTTGACCTTAATCACCATGCCGTCAATCTGGTAATCCAGCGAGGTTTTTTTGTCGTTCCAGCCAAGACAAATACTAATTGTCTCATCGATGTCTTTTGCCCTTTCTATATTCGGATTTATCGGCAGGCCGAGTTGCTTAAATTTTTGCAGCGTTTGGTAGTGGTTATCGGCCAACGGCTCACTTACCTCGCCGACCGCATAAGCATAAAACGCCAGATTTCGCGCAGCGGTAATCCTTGCATCGAGCAGCTTGAGTGAGCCTGCCGTTGCGTTTCTCGGATTGGCGAACAGAGGCTCACCGGCCTGCTGCCTTTCGGTATTTAACTGTGCAAAGGCGGTTTTTGGCATGTACACCTCGCCGCGAACCTCTAAGACATCCGGTACATTGGGGGCAGTGAACAACTCAAGCGGCACGGACTTTATCGTTCGCACATTTGCGGTAACATCGTCGCCCACCCGGCCGTCTCCTCTGGTGGCGGCGCGGGCCAGGACACCGCCTTCGTATCGCAGGTTTATTGCCACCCCGTCGATTTTCAACTCCACGACGTAATCGTAATCCCTGCTGCCGAGGCCCTTTGCCACCCGCTCGTCAAACGCCCGCAATTCGTCGGCATTATACGTATTATCAATACTGAGCATCGCTACTGCATGTCGAACGGTCGTAAAGCCGGCTAACGGCTCACCGGAGACGCGCTGGGTGGGCGACTGCGGCGTAACGAGCTGCGGGTTCTCGGCCTCTAAGCTCTTCAA
>QNBT01000224.1 GCA_003644205.1 Planctomycetota bacterium
TGGCGCCCCTGCCAGGCCGACTGCCGGCATGTAAATCTCCTCTTCATAGCGGATACTGCCGGTCAAAAGCTCCTCGAGGCGACTTCTTATTGCGCTGATGGTGTCTATCGCCCTTTGAACCGTTACAAACTCAATATCCTCACCGGCAAAATCAAGCCCCGCTTCAATCAGGCTTAGTATCTCCAACAGCTCGCGGCGTATCTCACCTGTCGTTTCGCAAAGCCGGCCCGCTAACAATTTCTGGGCCGCTTCCAACTGGAGCTCATTGCTGCCGGCGACCACGCGGGCAACCGCCTCGGCCTGCGAAAGGTCCATCTTGCCGTTCAGATATGCCCGCAGTGTAAATTCACCCGGCCCGGCCAACCGCGCTTCAGCAAAGAGCTTACGTAAAACCTGCTGCACGACAACCTCAGCGGCAAAAATGTGAATCTCGGCCAAATCTTCACCCGTGTATGAAGCCGGCCCCAAAAATACATACACGGTTGCAGCGATTTGGAGCTCATCATCGATGCTGATTTTGCCCTTTACGATACCGCGTTTTGCGAAATCCCGAACCGGCTGGAAAATCTCTTTCAGTATAGCCGGCGTCCGGGGCCCCGACATGCGGATGATAGACCTGGCGGCTTGTCCTGCGCTTGAAGGGCTGCTGAGGGCAGTGATTGTATCATCAATTTCATACATTGTTCAGGGAATAGTTCGTAGTTCGTAGGGTGCGATGTATCGCACCAGTTTCCCTTTTGTAAAACTTCAGTACTTAAAGAAAGGCTTGGGCTTTTTCTTTTTAGCCTTGCCGCCGGTCTTGCTCGTAGCAGCCACCAGCCCCACTGCTTCGGCCGATTCCTTCTCGCTAATGTGCCTGCGTATGATTATCTGTTCGAAGACTCCGGCAACCGTGCTCGACATGAAGTAAAGATTCAGACCTGACGCCATGTTGTAGAAAATCAGCAGCATCATAATCGGCATCATTATCATCATCATCTTTTGCTGCTGTGCGGCCTGGGGATTTGCCTGCGCCGACGAGTGCGGCATCAGTTTCTGTTGCAAAAACATGGCCAGAGACAGCAATATCGGCAAAAGATTAAACGAGCTAATCTGCCCCATAAGCGGCAGTTTTACAGTCTTGAATGTTAAAAGCGCATCAGGCACTGAAAGGTCCGTAATCCAGAACGGTAAAAAGGGCGCGCCACGAAGTTCAATGCTGGCGTATATCGCGCTGTAAAGTGCTATCAGAATCGGCAGTTGCACCATCATCGGAAGAAAACCCATCACCGGCGACGCCCCCTGCTCCTTGTACATGGCCATCACGTGCTTATTCATCTCTGTCTTGTTGTTGGCATACTTCTTCTTGATTTCCTCAACCCTCGGGCCGAGCTTTTGCATCTTCATCATCGAAACCTGGCTCTTCTTTGTCAGCGGATGAAGAATCAGCCGAACCAGAAAAACCAATATCATAATCACGATGCCGTAGTTGGGTATGAACTTGTGAATGGTTTTCATAAATCCCATGATTGCAAAAGCTAAGGGATTTATCATCTGGCGCGGGCAGCAACAGGCCAAAAAGTCAATCGTATGAAAGTAGCCGAGTTTCCTGTACAAATCATCTTTGTCGAAGATTTCTTTGTCCTTCGGCCCCAAGTAAAGTTGGAACTTAAATGTCTTTTCCGAATTCACCTGGCCCGCCTGGGCCAATTCTATCTCCGTTGTCTTAAGGCTGAAGCTGCTGTTTTCATCTCCATCGGGCCTCTTGTCCGCCAGCCCGGGGTCGTAGTACTGTGCAGGCCCAAGTTTTATGTTCTCAGGCCACTGCTCATTTTCCTGCGGGACGGGCCGAAGTATCGCCGCAAAATACTTGTTGGTCATCGCAGCCCAGATAAAATGAGCACCGGCCTTTTTGTGCCTCAGTTGCATAACCTTCTGGTCATTGCTTTTTTTCGCCTTTCGCAGCTTGTTATTGTCAGTCTTGACCGATTCGATTCCCTCCGGCGTAACAAATGCCGCTAAGACCTTTCTCATGTCGCCCCGCGCCCCCTCTCTGCCGACGCCTGCCGGACCCTGAAGGTCCAGCCGGGCCTTTAATTGCTCATCGGAAAGGTTCTCAACCGTCAGATTACATTCAATATCATAACTGTCAGGCATCACGCGATAGGTCTTGGCCAGCTTGATTGCGTCCTTGCCGGCTGCATCCCTCAAAACCGCCTCAAACGTTACCTCCTGTGAATTGTCATTTTTGCGGATAACTGTGCCCGTCTGCCAGTTCAGCCTGTCTAACGGAAACCTTTGCTTTCTGTCGATAAGCTCAAAACCGCCGCTTGCAAGCGAATATACATTCCTGTCGCCGGTTATCGGTGTCAGCAGCGCCAAAGGCTGAGGGTTCTTAGGGTCTCTGTCGTCAAATTCGCTGAGTATGGCTCTGCTGATAGCCGCGCCCCTGCTGGTAAGCTCAATCGCAAACTTAAAGCCTGTATCGGGATGTACCGACCCAAGCAAGACACTCTCCTGGGCTGCACTTACCGCTGTGAGCTTCGAGAAATCATAATCCCCACCTTCGCCCGGCGCAGACGGCAACGCCTCAGCCGTCGGCATAACAACCGCCTCCGTCGGACTTGGCCCGGCCGCGAACAGACCGGATTCAGCCACAAGAAAAGTGCATAACGCAACGAAACCAACAAGAAATGCAATCAGAATGGTTTTCGTACTCATTAAATAACCTTGGCGGTCAAATCTGTAATTATACAATATACGATATAAAATATAAAATTGCGTTATCTTCCATCGTAAAGTCTGTCGCCTTCAAAATTGTCGAGTTCGGCGGTTTCGTAAATCTTTTTGGCAGTTGTCTCGTAATCATATTTGAGCCTGACAAAGTGCACCTCATTATCCTGCACATAAACGTAACTTGCACGATTATCCTTATCCCTCGGCTGGCCGACCGAACCGACGTTAATGATGGCCTTTTCATCTTCGATAATCGGATACGTGCCCCCGAGTTCATCCGGCGTATAAAAATCAGGGTCCTCTAAGAACACACCCGGCAGATGAGTATGGCCGATGAAGCAGATATGTTTGACCCGCTCGAACAAGGCGTTTATTTTACCAGGCGTTGTATATACGTCATCCGGGAATACATATTCGTTTATCGGCTTTCTCGGGGAGGCGTGCACAAAATCCAGAAAGGCATTCACATCCCCTAATTTTCTCTCTAATGTCCATCGCATCTGCTGGGTGCCAAGATACCTCCAGCGGCCGTCCTTTTTGCCGGTTTCGGTGTCCAGCTCTAAAATTTCCCTTGTCCAGTAGCTGGCCTGCTCGGCGCCAAGGTTAAAATTCGTCGGCTCATAGAGAACCGCATAGTCATGATTGCCCAAGACAGAGGAAGCGGTCTTTTCCATCACTATATCCAGGCATTCCTTCGGGTTGGCCGCGTATCCCACCACGTCACCAAGGCAATATCTCGTCTCGATGCCGCGATTCTCAATATCGGCTAACACTGTCGTCAATGCCTCGAGATTCGAATGTATATCACTTATAATTGCAAACATGCTTCTTCCAACAAAATACAGGTCAAACTATACAGAATAGCTTCTTATACCATAACCGCGCAAAAAATTCCAGCAAAACAGCAATTAAATCCAAAACCCCAAACTTTCCTTGTGTCTTATTGTAATTGCATAAACACGAATGTTTTTGAAAGCCAATGTAAGTCTTTATTAAACAAAAAGTTAAAGAGCATAAAACAAAAAAAACACAAGCCCTTTTGAGGTTGTACGTCGGAATAAAAAAAGGGGCTCATCCGGGAAATGGGTAGGTCGCAGCCGAAGGCTCTGCCTCTGCAACAGGCAACGGGCTTCGGGCACCTACCCATTATTCGGATGAATCAAATTTACATGACGAATCGATTCGCGATAGTAGCTAAACAGACTCCTCCGCATCCACCGATAGCCTGGATAAACCTACCGAGACCCTGTCTTCTCCCAATGGTCACATCGAACTTCATGGGTAGCCATGTCAATTGTATAGCTTTGGCTCGACCCTGTCACGGGGCAGATGAGCCCCTCAGGGAAAAACTCATTCATAAAACGGTCCAGTTCCTGAGGAGTTGACGGGTATGTGCCTTTCTCGGCATACCACACATTCAGTTCGCGTGCAATCATTTGAACATTTCTATTGCAGGCTGCAACCTTGGCACCCTGCAGCTTTTTTGCCATTACGACTACCATACACGCCGTCATTACCGCCACGAAAACCGTAGCAATTACTACCTCATATTTAACAAAGCCTTTTTGCCCAGATATCATCATTCCCACAGGATATCAAAAATTGACCTTAATTTCAAGGCTCCCGTCATAAAGTTCTCTTTTGCTTACGAAAATCTGCTCGCACAACCTGCTTAAAAAACTATCGCTGCATAGCCAACGCTGTCTGAGCCGGACCGGCCGTACCTGGCTTTCATCACCTCGTTGCTGTGACTGTGACCGAGCAACACCCCCTTTGTCCTGCCTAATTTTACCGCCGACGCCACCACTGCTGCCGCCGCCCCGGGCCCACAGGCATTGCCTTTCTCTACCGCTGTCTCAAGGAGCTTGCGGGCCTCCATCTTCAGCGCAAGGTCTATAAATTCGGCGTCGTTGACCTCCTTGGCCCA
>QNBT01000225.1 GCA_003644205.1 Planctomycetota bacterium
CATAAAAAGGTTACCATCGCAATCATCGATATTTCCACTTCGGGCATCTTGAACCAATTGTTCGGCCAAAGCCATATCTTCGGCCTTCAAAGCCATCTCGAACAATGTCGCCGTAATCAATTTATCCCCGGGCTCCACTTCGTGTGCCTTTTTACATGCCGCCATAGCCTCTTCAACCATATCGTTCGTCCTATAGTACTGTACCAACTTAATAAGCCCGTTCTTTTCATCACCAATACCGGCGACGACTTCCTCTGTTATCTGATTAAGTCGTTCCTTCGAGACTGCCTCCGGATCAGGCTCGTAGAGCCTTCGTTTGTAAATTTGAGCCCGTATATTTCGGGCCTCATGCGCAAGAAACTCATCAATTAAACCTTTCGCCCGGTTGACCTGCCCGTTGGCAACATAATCCTGGCAAAGGGCATAAACTACATTCCACCGCCCTGGTTCTTTCTCGACCAACTGCTCTCGCAACTGTTTCATCCGGTTTTGATACGTTTCAATTTCCACTTCATCATATAACGCCGCGGTATTGTCTTGTTGCTCATCCAACAAACCCGATCCCTGTTCTTTCCGTGCAGATCTTATTCGAACGATACGACGTGTTAACAGAGAAAGCTTCATCTCAATTGTATCGACCGCTTCGGCATCCATTTGGTTCAACAGTGCCTCGGCTTCATCGAATTGACCGCTACTTATATATCCGAGTACACGAAGCCGCCTACTGCGATCGTTCGGCTGCATCACCTTTTCATAGGTGTCCACCAGCGAAATGGCTTGAACCGGGGAAAATAGTTTCAGCAAGACCTCCGCATAATCCAACATCACCCCAGGCTTTCGCAGGGCAATGCTGGGGCGCTTAAGAAGCGCACTTTCAAGAAACTCTTTCCTGGCCCCTATCTCGGGCTCGTCCTCAAACACTCTTGCCAGCATATAAGAAAGCATCTGGTCCCTCTGATTGGCAGCCTTCAACTGCTCGTACGCATTAAACATCTGTCGTATAGCGGTAATTTTATCCCCCTTAACCAGCGCCAGCATGCCACGCCACATCACGACATGCACATTGTCTCCGGTACCTATAATTTGTTCAATTTCATGTACTGCCTGCTCGGCCTTTGCCGTCCATTTGGCCTTCTGCTCCTCATCTTGCGCCCGGCCGGCTTCAAACGCCTGCTCAATACACCAGCCTGCAAGTAGTCGGTACAGCATATATTTGTTCTGCCTGTGTTGAAACTGCCGGGGTCCCTGCATGTCCCTCGCACCAGGTAAGTTCAGGGCGTTTTCCACGGTCTTAATCGCTTTTGTAAGGAAATCTTCATTCTCATAAATCGAGCCCTTTCGATAGTACAGTTCAGCCATCGCCATCGTGTTACTTATATCCTGCCTGTCCAGTTCGACTGCTTTTTCGATGGCCTCTACCGCCTTGTCAATATCTCTGATATCTAACTGGTAGAATCTTGCCAGTGCTCTATAAGCTCTTGCATCCGAACCGAATTGTTCCACCATAGCCTTAAAATCGCCTTCCAGTGCCTGCACTTTCTCATTGCTTCTCCAGTCACTACCGACCTCTTCCCGAACAGACCCAAACCTCATGTCCAGGAGATTTATATATGCCTCGACGTTGTCGGGTGCGATGTCAACAGCCCTTTTGAGAATCTCTTCGGCCTTGTCGGCAGCTTTCTGAGTTGCCCCCAGTATGCCTTTGGAACTGTCAATCTCACCTTTGATTTTCTCCGCTCGCGCAAGGTACTTGTAAACATCAATATTATCCGGTGTCAATTCCTTGAGTTGTTCCAACTCGGCCATTGCCTCCACCAAGACCTTTTCCCGTTCGCTGGTCTGACCGGAATCGGCAATCTCCAGTTTGGCGCGGGCTTTCGCCAACAAAACGTACGGGTCAGGATCAAGCCGTTTCTCATCTATTATCTGGGCTAATTCAGATGCAGTTGACTCTACCATTTGCCATGCTCCGGTATTGCCGCTATCACCACTTTCATAGAAATACTTCAGCATAGCCATTTGTGCTTCTATATTTTTCGGGTCAATATTAATCACAGTGTTCCAGCAGCTAAGTGCTTTAATCCAATCAGGCTCATGTTCATGAACCTTATCGTCAATTAAATGCAACCGGGCCATCTTGAAAAGAATCTCTATCTTTAGGTCATCGTCTCTGGTGCTTCCGTAAGCCTGCCTGTAATTGCGTTCAGCCCCCCCATAATCGTATTGAGCCAGAGCCACCTGGGCATCGGATAAAAATTTCGACGGGTCTTTGCTAAAGCGCAGAATTATCACTACCACGCCCAATAGAAAAACCACCAGTATTGTAGATCCCATAATTGCGACTTTTTTGTTCAATCTCTTTTTTGCCATAAGTCCTTCCTTAATTCTCAATTTATCCAGTTGTTACCGCTTCCCAACCCGGCGTCCCGCCGGACTGCTTCATACGATAACTTAGTCGTCAATATTAGCTTTCGCCCAATCGGGCCAGTGGTCTCTTTCCATGACGGGCAAAACCACAGATAAAAGCTTCTCACTCGCCCTAATCGCTTCTGCTTTGTCCGGGAAAACCTTGCCGGCCGGACCGCCACCGTAAAATTTCCATTCAACCTTCGAAAAATATGAATACTTCCCAAAAAGGTTTCCACCCATAATTGCCCGGGCCTCCGTTCTGCTGCCGGCATAAGCACCGTTGGTGTTAAAAAGATACAGCACTCCATATTTCGAGTTTGTCCGCCACATATTAGAGCCCTGCCCAAGGAAAACAACGTATCTCGCCTTAATCTGCTTGCCCACGCCGGACTCACTGGCCGGCTCGCTCCCCGCATCCTTAGCTGACACTTCAACAAGGCCCTTAACATTCAGCGATACCGATTCTGCGGCGACTCGCTGGCTACCCCCTCCGACATAACACTCTTCGGGCACATGCGGCACCTGATCGAGATTGCCCGTATAATATGTAATAAACAACGAACAATAACGCATGGAGCTTAATTTCCCCGCCTCTGTATCTATCAATTCCCATTGGATATATTCATCTGTGCCCAATTGTTCGAGAATATCTTTGTTTGCTATCTTATGTTTATTTATCACCTCATAGGGTGCCAGTGCACCGGCATCGAGCATAGCCAGCGGTTTTTTCAATGGTAGTGGCTCCTTTTTAAGATGTGCTCCGGACCACTCGATAACAACTTCTTTACTGACTCCGGCTATTGCAAGAACCGCTACACATATAAGAAAAGCAGGTTGCGTATATTGCCTAATAATACTTTTCATGATTCCTCAAAGTTCAAATTCTCACTTTCCAATCCGAACTCAATCTTTTGTTCGCACAATTACGTCCTGCTCCGGTGCACCTTCGTCCTCGAAAAGATTTGACATAAACCATGCCAGAAAACCATAAAGA
This sequence comes from Planctomycetota bacterium, assembly GCA_003644205.1. GTDB lineage: Bacteria > Planctomycetota > Phycisphaerae > Sedimentisphaerales > Anaerohalosphaeraceae > QNBT01. Next base: position 3,404 of record QNBT01000225.1, read on the forward strand.
CCGAATGCCAGCGGCAGCATTGCCATTCCCAACATATCATGGTAAATCCCCTGTGCATATCTTGGATCCCACAGTATATAAATAAAGCCTGTCGCTGTAACACGAACGATATTGCACAATACGGCAATGGGTATCGTACTGGCCAACAGTACAATCCGTTGCCATACCGATCTGTCGTGCAGATACGCCATCGCAACACCCAGAGCCAAAAACGCCATCAAGAGCCGCATCCCGCTACATGCTTCGGCCACATCCAGCCCCGGCTCCATGCGAACACCTTTGTACACCACATCTATAACCACACCATTTACCGTTGCCTCCAGATTGGGCATAAAGTTAAGCAGTACCGCGGCAATCTGCGCTGCTAACTGCCGCATAGGAATTGTTATTGACCGATATAGCCGCCCCGGCAACGGAATCGCAAATATCAAATATAGAACTGGAAGCCAGGCATATTTCACCAAACGCCAGCCGCCCAGAAACAATACAATCGCACCAAGCATCGCCACCACCGTCAGCGGCTTGGCATAAGCAACCTTGAAATGAATAACATTCAGTGGATAGAAAATAATACAGAAAAACATGCAAATCAGGCCAAAGTAATTCGGCCTGGGCTGTAGCCGAAGTATCTCTATCCTGCGCTGATTCAGGAAATACAAGCTGAAAAGTGGTATCAGGAAACCATGCGACCAGCTCGGGTCCTTCACCCACCTCGACACAACCTGGCTAAACTCCTCACGAAACAGGTACCACAGCAATGAGCCAATTACCAGGGCCTTGATATAGATACTCACCCCAAGCGAACTCCAACCCAAATCGGCCTGCTTATCGGAAACATCAGATACTGAAACATAATCTTTATTCGTTCTCATAACGGGCCTTTTCGGGAACATTCAACAACAACAGCACCGGCTCCGTCCCGAAAAAGGACACAACCGGCTCGGTCTTCGCAATCCGTAATGTGTCTCAGTAGTGCGACTCCGAAAATACGTCGAAAAAGTCTCCAAATGCATCATTCAAGGTATTATTCCGGCCAAAATCCGGATTCCCAAAATTTCGGTCGTAAATAAAACCGAAGCCATAGGTTGCCCTAAATGCATTCCGAAGCACAGCAGCATACCTAGCGACTCCATGTGTGCCAACATTGATTAAATCATACGGTTTGATGAAGAAATCGGGTTGCAAGCCCTTTGCAATCTTTTCCAGGTCCACCATTACC
>QNBT01000226.1 GCA_003644205.1 Planctomycetota bacterium
GCTATACGGCAGAACGGCTCCGGGAGCCTCTCGGAGCCGTTTTCTTACCTGCTGTTAGCCCTAACGCGATAAACGCTTTTTCCCCGATAGTATTTCATCCCCAAACTTTGGGACGATACCAATCTTTTTCTTGCCAATGTATTTGTGAGGGTGTACACTTCCAGAGATGTGACGTGTCATCTTTATATTATGCTTGTAGTTTTCAGTATGCTCCAGAAATAGATTGGGAGAATTTAAGATGAGAAACAGAAACGTTGTTATTTTGTTATTTTTTGTGGCATTTTTTATGCCTGGTTGTTGTAAATGTCAAAAACCAGGAGGTACGAAAATGGATATAACGAAAGACTCTTATGGAAAGACGGCAGACGGTAAGGCGGTGGATTTGTACACCTTGACAAACGCGAACGGTCTTGTGGCGAAGGTAACAAATTATGGTGCGATTGTAACGGAACTTTGGGTTCCGGACCGCAACGGAAATCTGGGTGATGTGGTTCAGGGGTATGACACATTAGATGGATATATCCAGGACACGGCCCATTTCGGCGCGATAGTAGGGAGAGTCGGCAATCGGACAGCCAACGGCAAATTTACATTAGACGGTGTAGAATACACATTGGCGAAAAATGAGAGGGGAGTAAATCATCTCCACGGCGGCACCATTGGATTTGATAAGGTCGTGTGGGACGCATCCCAGGTGCGAGCAGCCGATGCGGTTGGGGTAAAACTGACATATCTGAGCAAAGACGGCGAAGAGGGTTATCCCGGCAATCTTACCTGCACGGTAACTTATTATCTGACCAACGATGACGAATTAAAGATTGAATACGAGGTAACAACGGACAAGCCGACGGTTCATAATGTTACCCATCACGGCTACTTCAACCTGGCCGGTGAGGGCAGCGGCGATATCTTAAGCCATGAGCTGATGATTGATGCTGCGAGTATTACACCGGTTGACGAGAACCTTATCCCAACCGGTGAGCTTATGCCGGTGGCGGGGACGCCTTTCGACTTTAATCAATCTACAGCCATCGGAGCGAGAATAAATCAGGATGATGAGCAGCTCAAGTTCGGCCGGGGATATGACCACAACTGGGTGCTGAACAATTATGACGGAAGCTGCAGAAAGGTGTGTGTTTTATATAACCCTAAAAGCGGCAGGGTAATGGAGACGCATACAACCGAGCCGGGTTTGCAGTTTTATTCAGGCAACTTTCTTGACGGCACCATTACCGGCAAAGGAGGCAAGGTATATGAACACCGCTACGCCCTTTGCCTGGAAACGCAGCATTTTCCGGATTCTGCAAATCACCCGCAGTTTCCATCGATTGTCCTTCGTCCCGGCGAGACATACAAGAGTACCACCGTCTTTAAGTTCTCTACAAAATAAGAGATGGAGGGCCAAATTCGGAAGCTGTTGTTGAGTTTATATTGGAGATTCTGTGGTTGGGAAAGAAAGGATAATATAAGTGGGTTTTGAGACTTTAGACTGGATCATGGTTGGCGCTTATTTTGCCCTTCTTCTGGGCATTGCCTGGTGGGTCATCCTTAAGAACAAGGACACCGCCGACGACTACTTTCTTGCAGGCAGGAACCTTTCATGGTGGATTGTCGGCGCATCTATCTTCGCGTCGAACATCGGTTCCGAGCACTTAGTCGGCCTTGCCGGCTCGGGGTGTACCGACGGTGTGGCAATGGCTCATTATGAACTTCATGCCTGGTGCCTGCTGATTCTGGCATGGGTGTTTGTGCCGTTCTACGCCCGCTCCAAGGTGTTCACGATGCCGGAATTTCTCGAACGTCGATTCTCGCCGGCCAGCCGGTGGGTGCTGTCGATTATTTCATTAGTCGGATACGTGCTTACGAAGATAGCAGTAGGAATTTTTGCCGGCGGTGTTGTCTTTCGAACCCTTCTGCCTGAACTGCAGGTCAATTTGGGATTTGTGGTGTTAGACAGTTTCTGGACCGGCTCGTTCCTTGTTATCATCCTTACTGGAATTTATACCGTTCTGGGTGGTCTGAGGGCCGTGGTCTATACGGACGCGATGCAGACCGTTGTACTTGTCGTTGGCTCCATCCTGGTGACAATATTCGGTCTAAAAGCCTTAGGTGGCTGGGGCCGGTTGCGCGAGGTCTGCGGGTCCGACATGTTCAATCTGTGGAAGCCGCTTATCCCTGCGGGAGTAGAGGGGACGTGGGAGCCGGTGATGGGCAAGACAAGGATGGCGTGGTACTTCAACGGCAATTACCCCTGGCTTGGGATGCTTTTCTGTGCGCCTATCATCGGGCTGTGGTATTGGTGCACGGACCAGTACATCGTGCAGCGTGTGCTCGGCGCGCCGAACGAACGCGAGGCCAGGCGGGGTAGTATATGCGCGGCATTTCTGAAGTTGTTGCCCGTGTTCATATTTATTATTCCCGGTATGATCTGCTTTGCATTGGCCAGTAGTGGCAAGATGACCGTGCTTCAGGATGCTTTATATACAGCCGGGGCAATTGACAATGAGAAAAGTCAGGCGGCCTTTCCTCTATTAGTTAAGCACGTGCTGCCCGTGGGTGTGCGGGGTATTGTTGTGGCCGGTTTGTTAGCGGCGCTTATGAGCTCGCTTTCGAGTGTCTTTAATGCGTCCTCGACGCTGTTTACGATGGACCTCTATTCGAAGCTCAAGCCCGGCGTATCGCAGCACAAACTCGTTTGGACGGGTCGTGTCGCCACTGCTGTTATGGTGATTATTGGTCTGCTCTGGGTCCCTGTGATTCAGGGGGCCAGGGGCCTGTACCACTATCTGCAGAGCGTGCAGGGATATCTCGCGCCGCCCATCTTCGTGGTCTTTTTCTTAGGCATATTCAGCAAACGCCTCAACAGTAAGGGGTGTCTGTCTGCACTGATTATTGGCTTTCTGTTGGGCGTCTTTCGCTTAGCTGTCGATACGCCGGTCAAGCTGGTCGAAGAGTTTGCGTACGCCGAGGGTTCGTTCCTTTGGGTCGTGCACAACATCTACTTCCAGTACTACAGCGTTTTCATCTTCTTTGTTTGCGTGATTGTGATGGTCGTAGTTAGTTGGTGGACGTCTGCACCGAGCTACGAGCGGATTAGCGGCCTGACATACGGCACGGTCAACGATGAGCATCGCCGTCTGTCCCGGGGCAGTTGGGACCGGCGCGACGTGATAGCCTCCGTTGCAGTGCTGCTCGTGATTCTTGCTGCATACCTGTACTTCAACGGTTAGGACTGGGTCTGAAACGATGGCTTATACGATTGGATTGGATTTTGGGACAAATTCGGTGAGGTGTCTGCTGGTTGATGCTGCCAACGGTGATGAATTAGGCACCGCTATTTACGAGTATGAGACCGCTCAGGAGGGCATTATCCTTGACGCCTGTGGGGAGTGTGCCTATAATAGCGGGCCGTTGTGAATTTTAGAAATGTTTATTGGATTTGAGGAGTATAAGCTGTGCCAGCGAAGACAAAGAAACCGCTTAGGAAAGGGCTGTGTGCGAAGTGTTCGGGGCTGTGCTGTCGATATTTTGCGCTGCCGATAGATACGCCGGAGGATTGGGATGATTATGACGATATACGGTGGTTTCTTTGCCATGAGGATATCACGGTGTTTGTCGAAGAGGGGGACTGGTATCTGAATGTGAAAAATAAATGTAAATATCTTTCAGACAAAGGCCATCACTGCGAAATCTACGACAAGAGGCCGAAGATTTGCAGAGATTATGAGATTGAAACGTGTGATTTTACGAGCAATGAATATGACTATGAACTGCATTTTACAAACGACCACCAGATGGAAGAATATATGAAGATAAAGTTCGGTGATAAGGTATTAGAGAAACTCGAACGAAAAAAGAAACGCAGGAAAAAGCGTAAGAAATGAAGATGCAGCCTGTAAAAGGGACGAGAGATTTTTATCCAGCCGAGATGGCGGTGCGGAACTTCATCATCGACGGGTGGAAGGCGGCGTCGGTGCGCAACGGGTTCGAAGAGTACGATGGACCCATATTCGAATATCTCAAGATGTTCCAGATTAAAAGCGGCGATGAGATTGCCGAGCAGCTTTTTAATTTTACCGACCGCGGGGGCAGGAGCCTTGCAATCCGCCCGGAGATTACGCCGACACTGGCACGAATGGTCAACCAGAAAATCAATTCACTGCCGAGGCCGATAAAATGGTTCTCCGTACCGAGGCTGTGCCGGGCCGAAAGACCCCAAAAAGGCAGGCTCCGCGAATTTTTCCAGTGGAACATCGACATAATCGGCGTCGATGACGTCTTAGCCGACGCCGAAGTTATTTATACTACTGTTGATTACTTGCGCGAAGTTGGGCTAACGCATCACGATGTTCAGGTCAAAATATCGAGCAGAAAACTTTTGGCTACCGGACTAACAAACATCGGGGTATCTGAAAATCAACTTGATTCACTTTATACCCTGCTCGATAAGTATACTAAACTGCCACGTGAAACTTTTAAGGAAGAGCTTTCCAAGCAAATCAGTAATTCAGTTATCGTTGATAAGATAGTTAAGTTGATGGGCTCTACAGCTGTTGTTGAAGCATGTGATGTTCTTGGACTAAATTCGAATGTGAAC
>QNBT01000227.1 GCA_003644205.1 Planctomycetota bacterium
AGCGACCAGGTCCCGCTTGACAGATACGCCCAGTTTTTTTCGCTCGCGGGAACCGCAGCAATCGCACTTGCCGTATCGTGGGAACCTACGGCAATGACATCGACAGGCTCACAGCCGAATTCCCGTGCCAGCTCGTTTTTAAGCTTCCCTACAACAGTGCCCGGAGCAACCACCTTACACATAAGCTCCATCGGCAGCGAAAACCTGTCGAATATCGTTTTGGACCACTGCTTTGTGCTCATATCCATAAGCTGAGACGTACTTGCAAGACTGTATTCGGCAAAAGCCTCACCGCAAAGAAAATATGAAACAAGGTCCGCCATAAATATCAATTTCTCCGCCTTTTTAAGGACATCGGGTCTCGATAAACTCAAAGAGAGCAATTGGTATATGGTATTAATCTGCATGAACTGAATGCCGCTGTTGTCGTAAAGCTCTCTTTTGCCCATAATCCCGAAGGCTTTATCCATCATCTTATCAGTTCGGCTGTCACGATAGTGACAGGGGTTTTCGATGAGGGCGCCGTTTTCATCGATCAAACCAAAATCAACGCCCCAGCTATCGACACCGATACCACAAATCCGCCCATCGGCGGCCTTAAATGCTTTGGCTATGCCGTCTTTAATATTGGAAAACAGCCTGTTAAAATCCCATCGAAGCGAACCTTCCTGTTCAACAGGTCCGTTACCAAAGCGATTTATTTCTTCAAGTTCGAGCTTCTCGGTCGAAATAGTCCCCAACATAACTCTGCCGCTCTCTGCGCCCAGGTCCACGGCTATATATTGCTTTGTTTCAGACATTCTAATACTTTCCTGAATTTATTGTTCTAAAACCATGGAATTGCTTTCATGTTCATAGCTTAATTTTTGAAAGGGAAGTTCACGAAATATCTTCTTCGAGATATTTCTTGACACTTTGCAGGAACTTTGCCGCAAGAACCCCATCTACAACTCTGTGGTCGCTGCAAAGGATTACTCTCATAATCGGCTTTACGTCTATCATTCCATCTACAGAGACAGCTTGCTGCTTTAGCCCCCCCACCGCCAGTATCGCAACTTCGGGCGGATTGATTATAGCCGTAAACTCATCAATACCGAACATACCAAGGTTCGATACGGTAAATGTTCCCTTGCCGAGGCCAACCAGCTTGCCCTCTCTTGCCTGCCTGGTAATAGCTTTGGTCTCAGCAGCAAGTTCTTTCCAGCCCATTTTATCTGCGTTTAACACTACCGGAACAACAAGGCCTGTATCTAAAGCAGTTGCAACGCCAATATTAATATCTGCTTCATATCTTATCCTGTCTTCCATGAATTTACTGTTGAGAGCGGGATACTGCCTAAGGGCCATCGCACAGCCCTTTACGATAATATCGTTAATAGAGATTTTTTCGGTCTTTTCTCTGCCCTTATTGTACTCATCGCGGAACTTCATCGCCTTTGTCATATCGATAGACATCGTAACATTAAAATGAGGCGTATCACGGGCGCTTTTCTGCAGGTTAATACCGATAGCACGACGCATCTTCGTCAGTTCTACCTCCGTACCCGGTGCGGGTTGTCCCTCTGCAGGTTTGTAGGCGGCGGCTGCCGGTTTGCTCTTTGCGAACTCTGTAACATCTGTACCAATAACCCTGCCTTTCGGGCCTGTGCCTGGAACTATGTTGATATCTACGCCAAGTTCTTTGGCAAGTCTTTTTGCGCTTGGCGATGCAGACAATCTGCCGTCATGCAACGAGGTGCCGGAAGACGTTAAATCAGAGGATGAAGATTCAACATCTTTTCGCTTAAAAGGGCTTTGGGCGGGTGTTTTTTCATCTGGTTGCGAATCACCCTTATCCGCTTTAGCAGGCCCGGTCTCATCAGCGGTAACTTCTTCTCCAGGCTGACCTATAAAACCTACAACACGGCCTACAGGAACCATATCGTCCACTTCTACAAGTTGCTTTAACAAAACACCATCGCCTACGGACTCCACTTCAATCACCGCCTTGTCGGTTTCAATCTCAAGGAGCACATCTCCTTTTTTAACCTCATCGCCAACCGACTTTAACCAGGCGACAATTCTTACTTCTTCTGTAGTCTGGTCAGGTATCGGAATCTTTACTTCAATAGCCATACTGTATGAACTCCTTAGGTTTTTATCAGTTTATCAACACCAACTTACTTGCCAAGCATAATAAGTACCTTATCACAAACTTTCCGGGCATTCGGCATAAATTCCTCCTCCAGAGTCGGCGACATAGGTGGAGGACATTCATGTGCCGCAACCAATTCGATTGGCGCATCTAAATAATCAAAGCCAAGCTTTTGTATCTCGAATGCAATATGCTCACCGTAACATCCCTTGCCGGGAGCCTGCGAGAGCACCACAGCGTAACTTGTCTTCTTGACCGATTCTATTATCGTTTCGGTATCAAGTGGTACCAGGCTTCGAATATCGACAACTTCGGCTGACACCCCCTTTTTAGCAAGCAACCCGGCAGCCTGGACGGCTATCTTAGCCATATAAGAATAAGCTAAAATCGTTACATCCGAACCTTCTTTACGTACCGCAGCTTTGCCAAGCGGCACAAGGTAATCACCTTCAGGTACTACATCACGATCACCATAAAGAAGTTGATGCTCAAGGTAGATAACGGGGTTGTCATCACGAATAGCGGTCTTTAACAAACCCTTTGCATCGGACGGAGTTGAAGGTGCAACAACTTTAAGTCCGGGGATATGAGTCGCAATTGCTTCAAGGCTTTGAGAGTGCTGGCCGGCATAACCTTTACCTCCGCCAATCGCCATACGACAGACCATTGGAACCTTTGCTTTGCCGCCGAACATGTATTTGTTCTTGGCTGCCTGATTGCCAAGCTGATCCATGCTCATAAGAATAAAATCAATATACATAATCTCTACGACAGGTCGCATGCCTGTCATCGCCATACCAACCGCCGTTCCACAAATGGCGGCTTCAGAGATAGGAGCATTAAAAACACGCTTTCTACCGAATATTTCATAGAGACCCCTCGTGGCGGCAAATGCTCCCCCATGTTCAGCTACATCTTCACCATAAAAGACAATACGTTTATCCCGGATCATCTCTTCCGTCAATGCCTCGGCGATAGCCCTGCGATACGGCATCCTACCTTTGCCGTCACGATAATCCTTTATCAGTTCCGAATTATAGTTGTTCGCCTTAAATTCATCGGAAATCCCATCACTCGTACTATCCGAGAACAGTCCCTCACAGATTGTCGCAGGGTCAGGGTAATCGCTCTTGGCGGCGGCAATAGTAACTTTTTCCATCTGCTCATAAATGCCCTTTTCGATTTGCTCCAGTTCATCCGCTTCGCCAACACCGGCCTTAACAAGTTCCTGCTTAATATGACCGATGGCATCTTCACACCTCCACGCTTCTATCTCGGCTTCATTTCTATAAAGATTCTGGTCGCTTAACGAATGTCCCACATATCGATAGGTCATCACTTCCAGGAGGACAGGTCCATCACCCCTGCGGCAAATATCAGCGGCACGTTTAACCGCATCATTAACAGCCAATACGTTCATGCCGTTTACCACTTCCGCATGCATTCCTTTGTCATTATACGCCCAGCCGCGTTTCGCAAGGAAATCTATGCCTGTGATTTCGTCTCTTGTCCTGCCGGTCATACCGAATTGATTGTTTTCAATAAGGTAAATAACCGGCACACCTTTTTGAAACTGGCCCATACACGCCATATTGAGTGATTCACAAAAGACACCGTTATTACACGCTCCGTCCCCAAAAAAGCACAGCGTAACTCTATCCTTGTCCTGGAACATCATTGACATTCCCGCTCCCGTAGCGAGGGGAATACTGCCGCCGACAATAGCGTTCGCTCCGAGATGGCCTACATTAAAATCGGCAATGTGCATCCCACCCCCTCGTCCGCGGCAATATCCATCTTCCTTACCCAGAAATTCAGCCATTGTACGATATAAATGCACTTCAAGAGCTTGTTCAAACAGGTCTTTCTTTCCGCTTTTAAAATCAACTGCAGATATAAACTCTTTTAGCTGCTTGTTATCCATTGCACGCAGAGCATAAGATTCCTTGGCGATACTATGCCCGTGTCCACGGTGAGAACTGGTAATATAATCATCAGCCTTCAATGCAGCATTAGCTCCAACCGCTACCCCTTCCTGGCCGATGGAAAGATGTGTTGCACCTGAGAACCTATACCCATCGAAAGGCACTAACTCTCCACTTCGAAGCCTGACGATTACCGATTCAAATGCCCGGATATACTGCATCTGGCGATACATAAACATCGCATCATCCGCAGTCATTGAGTCCCCAAGTTCATCTTGTAGTGATTTGTCATATTTATAACATTCCACTTGACCAAACGTTAGGGTACGTTTGGTAAAATCAGGCTTATTAGTAACACTTTTCATGAACACGGTCTCCAAATTTTCTAACAGGCTTAAAGATGCACAAAAATATTTTAAAATTTTGAACAAAATATGATTTAACACAACTAAAATTCAATCCTATTGTAAAGAATCTGCTAATAATGTCAAGATATTTATATTA
>QNBT01000228.1 GCA_003644205.1 Planctomycetota bacterium
AACGGCAACCATTGCAGAAGATGTACCGACAGCTATCCGCATCGGAACACCACACAATAGTACCATCAGCGGAACCTTAAATGACCCACCCGATATACCAACTGCACCGGCTGCCAAACCAACTGCAGCGGTAATAGGAATTGCCAGCCAAAGGTTGACAATATATTCCTGATCTCCATATTTACGATGCCAATAGCCCAATCTTTTTTGTTTGAGAATCGGTTTATCCTTTACCTTTAACAGCATAAAAAAACCCGCCAGAACCAAAAGGCCAGCTAACGCAAACTTTAAGGAAACCCCGCTTGTATAATCCGAGAAATACCCACCCACAAAAGCCATAATATCCGTAGGCGGATCAATGACAAGTGCCAGCTTCCAATCTACGAGCTTGTGCTTGTGGAAGATTAACATGCCGGCAAAGGCGGTTAACATCAAAATAAATTGCCCAGTAGTCGCGGCCTGATGCATCGCCTGGCCGGCGGTGACTAAAACCAGGACATAAAAATTACCGCCTCCGCGACCAGTCATAGTCATCAAAACAGCAATACAAAAAATCACTATGGCTGTGATTATAAGTTTCACTTCAAACAGTTCCTTCAGGACCTGACTCTGTGATTTTATCCGACCAAAGCGTTATAAATCATCCAAATCGATATTAAAATCAAAAGTACCCCGAACAATTTCTTCAAGAGCATCTTATCTATTTTAACGGATATTCTGGAGCCGATTTGAGCGCCTGCAAAAGCGGCTATCGAAAGCAATATGGCAAGTTTCCAGCTAATCGTCTCCGAAAGAGAGTGACCAAGGAAGCCGCCGAGTCCGGTTAAGGCAACCATAAAAGACGAAGTGGCAACGGCGATCTTCATCGGCACGCCGCACAAAAGTACAAGCAGCGGAACCTTGAAAAGTCCGCAGGATATCCCCAGCAGACCAGCAAGAACGCCCGCAGTGCCGGAAAGGGGTATCGCCATAAGTAAATTCGCGTCATACTCATAGTCGCCGAACTTTCTGTGCCAGAAGCCAAACCCTTTTTTCTTGGGTGAGGTTGCTTTGTCCGCCTTTACCGGACGAATCATAAAGTAGCTGGAAAAAATCAGAACCAGAGCAAACAGAACTTTAAGTACAGCCCCTGATACATTGACGGCAAAATAGCCGGAAACAAACGCTAATACATCGGTGATTGGGTCGATAACAAGTGCAAGTTTCCAGTCTATCATACCTGAACGCCCATATACCCACGCAGCCGAGATTGAGGTTGCCATCAGGACAAACAAACTTGTCGAGGCGGCATCGTGAAAAGGGATTGAAAAAGCCAGCATAACAGGCACAAAGAACGCACCGCCGCCCTGGCCGAACATGGAAAAGATAAGCCCTACAAGAAAGATAATCACAAACAGTAATATCAATGTGGAAGTGGCCATTTCAACATCCTATTTCTCGTACTCTGAGCATGGAATACACAGTTTCTTCCCGTTTTTTATTCTTATCCCGTGGGCAAAGACAAGCTCGCCGCAGTTTTCGCACTGCTGCCATTCAAAGGTTCCCTTTTTGCCTTTGAAGCCATAATCGAAGACATCAGAGATTTTAAACAGTTTCTCCTCAGGTTGAGCCATTATATTTTCAATCATCGGGTCAACGATTTCAGCGTCAATATCCTGCGGCTCGATACCCTGGCTTCTCATTTGCACGAATTTTGAACCAAGTCCTTTCTTCTGAAAGTCTGGATTCAAGACAACTCTTACTGCTTTTTTTCCCCTTACATCGATTAACGTGATAGCATTTTTTTCGTAATCAAGTTTTTCAATGTTGCTCTTTCCGAAAGTACAGCCGGTTGCAACCTGAACGCCATCTACAAAACACATTGTCGCATGTGCGAAACCGGTCTCACAGATACAATAAAGTTCCTTGTTGGCAGCGTGCTCAACACCTAATTTTTTCATTGCTGCCAGACCTGCTCGCAGTCCTAAAGGCATAGCCGGGCATTTATGACCATGAAATCCGATTGCCATTTTCAGTAAGTTGCCATCTACCATTGTAACTGCTCCTTTCTCGCTTACCGGTTCTTATAAGTTAGGTTCTATTTGTTAAACTGCAATTTACCTTCTTGTTCTAATTGTTTCTTTACCTTTGCCCATATTCCCTCCCTTTTATAAATCTCACGCACTTTTTGAATGTCGGGGAAGGAAACGGCATTGCCAAGACACAGATTGCCGCAGGTAGTGCAGCCGATAACACAATTGTATGGTTGCACAATCTCCGGCCCCTTTTCTGTCCACTTATAGACTCCTTTCCCGCAGTTCATACACATCCCACACTTGACACATTTCTCAGTATCAATAGTCGGAAACCACTTGATATTTTCCCTTGGATACCCACTTAACCATGACATTCTTATATCATCCTTTCGTTTTTAATTGTTAAACCTTCATCGACTGGCGACCGACTTCGCATAAGATTTAATCCACCTCCAGTGCAGGATGACATGTGTAATCATCAGGACAACAAACACAACTGCCAGGTAGAAATGAATGCTGCCCCATTCGTGACGTGTCATCAACCATAATTCTTTTACTTGTATGCCGCGACCGGTGCCGCCGTGAAGAGCGCGTCCCATACCGCTGGTGCCGGGCGGCAGTACATATTTCATTATAAAGCCCGTAATAGTAAGTCCCAACAGATTCAAAAATGACACCAGGTCCAGAATAAAATTCAGTGTACTTCGCGACATCGTATATTTCCTCCTGCCTGCGTTTATTGATAAAGCATTACTTTGATATCATCAGGAGAAGCGACTTTGCCGGCCACTTTAACCTCGCCATTAATCGCTAAAGCAGGCGTTACCATTACACCAAACTTCATAATTTCGTTGATGCCGGTTACCTTTTCGATTTCATACTCGATGCCCGCTTCTTTGGCCGCAGCTTCGGCGTTTTCGGTCAAAGCTCTGCACTTCGGGCAACCTGTGCCGAGTATCTGTATCTTCTTCATATTTCAGGTCTCCAGTAAAACTAACAAAGCATTGTCGTCATTTGTTTTTTAAGCTCAAACCCACAATAATCGCCAGGTTCTGCCGATACCATTTGAAATACTATCCATAGAAGAATAGACAACTGGAATCACTATCATTGTTAAAAATGTTCCTACTAAAAGCCCGGAAGCCGCCACAATTCCCAGCGGACTCATCCGCTCCAGCCCGACCGCCATCTCGAAAATCAGCGGCGTCAGGCCGACAATGGTCGATACAGTCGTCATCAGGATAGGACGTATGCGAAGCTGAACGGACTGAACAATTGCTTCGTTCTTTTCAATGCCGCGTTTGCGCGCGTTCAGAATGAAATCAAGCAGGAGAATGCTGTTGTTGACAATTGTTCCACCCAACAGAATCAGTCCCATCGTGGCAGGCTTACACATCGGTTTATCAAACAACAGCAGCCCCCACATCGCACCGGCTATTGCCAGCGGGATAGCCGCCATAATCGTTACCGGGTGCCTGAATGATTTAAACATAGCCAGAAGCAGCATATACAGAAGAACAAGGCCTATCATAAGAGCCTTGCCCATTTCCTGTTTTCCTGTTTTCATATCAGCGGCAGTACCGGAAACTTGAATTGTGTAACCTTCGGGCGGTTTTATCTTGGAAACCCTTTTCTTGGCCATTTTGGCAACCTGAGCAATGGTATAAATGCGGTTGCCGCCTGTTACATCAATGGTATTTTGCAATTTCTCACGCGTTATAAAGGGCTGGTCAAGACTGGTTTTTACAGAAGCCAGGCTCCGTAGAGGAATCTGTCCAAAATTGCTGGAGACATAGATGTCCTTTATCTGCTGCGGTTCGTGAATATCTTTGCCGGCGTATTGGACGAGGATAGGAATATCCAGAAAACCTTTAAGACGCATCGCAGTAGCGCCAATCCCCTTGACCGCTGTCTTTAGCTGCGTGGCCACCTGTGCGGGGCTTGTTCCATAAAGCCGTGCCAGTGCAGGGTCAACTACGACATCATTTTCAGCCTTGTCGAAGTACCAGCTTCTGCGAACATCAACTAATCCCGGCAGGCCCTTTAATGCTTCCAGGCACTTATCGGCAAGATTGCTTACGACAACCGAGTCAGGGCCGCTGATAATTATATCCAGCGGGGCTTTAGTCGTAGAAAGCGGTGTTGCTCCATACTCACTGACACGAAAACTACGGACGCCGGGGATAGACCGCAAAGTCGCTCTCCATTTATCTTCGATTTGCCAGATAGTCTCCTTTCGGTGTTTTCTATCGACCATGTGAATGGTCATTTTTGCCGACTGGGCGGTAGCACCGCCGCCGCCGAAGCTTATCTGGCCCGGTTCTGAACCTATAACCGATGAGACCATTTCAATATAGGGCTGTTCGTAAACCATATTTTCAACACGACTAAGAACTTTTTCAACCTCAGAAGTCTTGTAACTGGTTGGAGTGTCAAACTCAATCAAAGCAATACCTGTGTCCATCAGGGGCATCAGTTCACCGCCATTAAGCGGAGGAACGTTTTTCATGGTCAAAACAAAAAATGCACCG
>QNBT01000229.1 GCA_003644205.1 Planctomycetota bacterium
AACGGACAAAAGCTACGGCATTCACGTTGCGAAATTGGCCGGCATCGGCAAGGATATTGTCGCCCGTAGCGCCGAGATATTAGCCGACCTTGAAGCGACCTTCACCAAAGAGGCCTCCGGCACCCACTTAGCCCGCCACAAGACAAAGGAGCCCGACGCTGAAACGCTGTTCGTCCAAAAACACAAATCCGTCCTCGATAAACTCGCCGACCTTGACGTCAATAACCTGACACCTATCGAGGCGATAAATCTTTTGAATCAAATTAAAGAAGAAATGAACGAAACTTAGTTGTCCGCATGGGCAAATATAATAACAGGTTGCAATCCTACCGCGCCGAATTTTATACCCTTAAGGGTATAGTTCTGTTATCCTGCTGGTAGCTGATAAAGTGATAAACGCAATTGGTTGTTTGGGAAATGAACAACCGGATTACCCACAAACTTTGGGACGATACTGAGTCATTACTTTCGTTTTTTTGAGAGTACGAGCCAGTCCCAGGGGTATGGCTCTTTCATCCAGCGGGGAGGCTGGTCGAATTCGGTTGACCAGTCATATTCAACCTTTTCAATAGCCTCTATATCAAATCGCAGGTCTTCGAGCAGGACAATCAATTCTTCTTTCAAGTAGTGCTTCGTTGCGACACCGTCTATATCAACAAGGCCCTCTTCCAAACGCAAATCCAGCGAGCCTTCGGCCTCTTCAACGCTTGCCGAGGTCGCCTGGGCATGTGTCATACCGCTTTTTAGGTTCCACTGAATAAGCCTGAACTCTGCGAACAGCATCGACTCCAGAGACGGGACGACCAATACAAAATGTCCGCCGTGGCGCAGGCTTTTGGAAATCTTTTTAAGAATCCCGGCCAGCGTCCGCCGGCACGCCATAATTGCTACATTTACGCTCAGGGCAAAGTCAACTTTTGCCAGCCTGGCCGAATCGTCTGACAGATCCACCCTCAAATATTCTATATTAGGAAGGCACCTGCATCTTGCTTGCGCTACCTTCAGACACGCCTGCGATATGTCCATCGCATGAACAAGCCGGAACTGCTTTGATAAGGTCGGAAGGAATTTGCCTACACCACAGCCGAAGTCGCCGGCAACCGATTTTTTTGATGCAAACCGCGAAATGTAAGACAAAAGGATGCCATTAGAGTCGTTGGCCAGTACGTCGAATATCTCGCTATCGTAGCATGGTGCAATTTTATCCCAGTGGCTTTGGCTCATACTCTAATCGTTAATTTAGATATCCTTCAATGCTATATTCGCCGGCGATTCATTTAATGTGCCGCTGAAAGTTGCCAGGCACTCTGAAAGTTTGCCAAATTCATTCGAGTCAAGGACAGGTATATCGGCGTTGCCTCGTGATTCGAGTGCATCAATCACATGTTTTACCGTAAGTACATCCGCATCGCAGGCAGGCTGATAAGCGACCTGTCGGTCCTGTTCTTGTTTGACTTCGCTTAAAATCCCGCTCTCGACCAATTCATAGAGGATTTGCCTTACGAGGCGAACAGGAATCTCCAATTGTTGCGAAATTTCATCGGCCTGCAACGGCTGGCGGCAGTTGCAGAAGTTCTTCACCAACAAATGCGTTACCAAAAGAGAAAGCTTCCGTTTGTACTCGTGGCTGACGTTCAGGCAGTCCGGTTCAAACTCATACGTATCGACGTTTTGATGCGCAAACGACAGCTCGGCACCGAAAAGCACCACCAGCCAGCTTATCTGCAGCCACAGCAGGAAAAACGGCAGAGCGGCAAAGCTGCCGTAAATGGCATTGTATTTGGCCAATCCGACCTGGAAGTTAATATATATCAACTGGACGAGCTGGAACATAGTCCCTGCGACAATTCCGGCCAAGATGCCGGACCTCCAGTTGACCTTTGCGTTGGGCATAAAGATAAACACAAACGAAAATATTACCCATATAGTGCAATAGGGCAGCAGCTTCAGCGCCATTAATACTAATGAGCTTATCGAGGG
Organism: Planctomycetota bacterium; assembly: GCA_003644205.1. Lineage (GTDB taxonomy): Bacteria > Planctomycetota > Phycisphaerae > Sedimentisphaerales > Anaerohalosphaeraceae > QNBT01. The sequence continues at coordinate 1,981 of QNBT01000229.1, forward strand.
GTGCAAAGGCAGCTTCAGGATAAGCTGACTGATTTGCGTACTGACAATCACGGTTGCGCTGCTGGACATGACAAGTAGTATCGGACATATAAGCATCATCGAAAGGTAATCGCTGAACTTCCTCCCTATACTCCTGCCCTTCTTTATTCCCCAGATATCGTTGAATGAATTTTCAATGTTGCTGAGCAGTTTGATAACCGCCCAGAGCAGAAACGCCACACCTATACCGGCGATGAATCCGCCCTTGGCATTTTCAAGCAGAGAATTTGAGAACTCGATTATCCGCTGGGCGATTTCTTCCTGACCCTGCATCTTCTCGATTATCTGGGCCTCGATCTTCTCCTGCAGGCCGAAGCCCTTAGCGATACCGAACATCAGCGCGATTACGGGAACAATCGAGAGCAGTGAGAAAAACGTTAAGGCCGACGCCCTGAACTTGCATTTGTCCTCGGCGTATCCGCGTATAGCCAGAACAATGATTCGCAGTTGCCTGATCAGGAATGACTTGCTGGGTGGGTAGTTCTTCAGACGCAGTCGCCAGATATCGGTTGTGAGGAACTTGATGATTTTAGCTAACATGATACACCCCTTTAATATATTAAAGCAAATTCGGCTTTCTTAGCTGAAACAAAGCTCAAACATACCCGAACCGGAGACAACTTTCAAGATTTATCGTGCTACCGGAGCCGGTTGGGCTTGTAATTGCAGCTGGTTTGCCTATAATGGCTCTGAATCACTGCTGAGTGCACCGATATGGCCGATATGATTGAAATCAATTTACCGCAGAGAGCGCTGAGGTCGCTGAGAAATATTTTTCTTCTCAATTTATCTTGCCTCAGCGGTAAAACAAAATTAGGAAGGTATTATGGCGAAGATAACGAAACTTGATGACATTGTGTCGCTTTGTAAGCGAAGGGGATTCATATTTCAGTCGAGCGAGATATACGGCGGCCTGGCCAGTTGCTATGACTATGGGCCGTTGGGTGTGGAGCTGAAGCGTAACGTACGTGCGGCCTGGTGGAAGAGCGTTGTTCAGATGCGGGATGACGTGGTGGGGCTGGATTGTAGTATCCTGATGCATCCACTCGTGTGGAAGGCGTCCGGCCATGCGGACAAGTTCGCCGACCTTATCGTCGAGTGTAAAAAGTGCAATGCTCGCAGCCGGGTGGACCACCTTACCGACGGTGCCGAAGAGCACACCGCACATGTGCCGGTGGAAACGGCAATGGCTGATGCGGGCAAACTCGGCAAGAAGAAATGCCCTAACTGTGGTGCAGTGGGAGAGTTCACAGAGCCGATGGCCTTTAAGTTGATGTTCGAGACGCAGATGGGGGCAAATATCGATGATACTATGACACTTTTTCTTCGGCCGGAGACTGCGCAGGGGATTTTTGCGAACTTTCGCAATGTCCTGGACTCCACGCGTGTCAAGATTCCATTCGGTATCGCACAGATCGGCAAGAGCTTTCGCAACGAGGTTACCACCAAGGCGTTCATCTTCCGCACGCGAGAGTTCGAGCAGGCCGAGTTGGAGTTCTTCTGTGAGCCTGGCACCGACGATGAGTGGTATGAGCACTGGAGACAGCAGCGATTTGACTGGTACTTGAGCTTAGGTATCAAAAAGGAAAACTTGCGCTTTCGTGAGCATGATGCGGATGAACTGGCGCACTATGCGAAGGCCTGCGTGGATGTTGAATACCGCTTTCCCTTCGGCTCGGGCGACTGGCAGGAGTTGGAGGGCATCGCGAATCGTACCGACTTTGACCTTCGCCAGCACCAGCGGGGGATGAGGACGCTCAATAGCTGGTTTGAGAAAAAGGGCGACCTTTCGCAAATCGACCTGAACACCGAAGCGGATAATTATCACAAAGGCCCCTTGTCGTATTTCGATGACCAGGCCAAGAAACGCTATATCCCCTATGTGATTGAGCCGAGCGCCGGCATCGACAGGAGCGCACTTGCCTTCCTTGTTGATGCGTATGATGAGGAACAGGTGCGGGGCGAGACGAGGAATCTGTTGCGGTTTCATCATACCCTTGCCCCGACGAAGGTTGCTATCTTTCCGTTGGTGAAAAAGGACGGTATGCCGGAGATCGCGGTCAAGATTTATGATGACTTAAAGGCTCACTTTACCTGTTTTTATGATGAAAAGGGCGCGGTGGGCAGGCGTTATCGCAGGCAGGATGAGGCGGGTACGCCGTTTTGTATAACCGTTGACGGCCAGACGACCGAAGACGGTACCGTAACCGTGCGCGAGCGTGATTCGATGGAGCAGGTGCGGGTAGCGGCTGATCAGTTGAAGAATTTTGTGCGGGATAAGCTGGATTTGTAGCAGTCACAGGACATTGTTCTATGGATTATAATTGTGTCGCCCTTTCAGGGCTAACTTTAATATCGTACCAAATACCCAGGGCGTTGCCCTGGGCTATAATGTGTTCGCCCTTTCAGGGCTAACCGAAATCGGCGACAGGTGCAATAGCCGTTTGGTAAACTGTCACGTTGATTGGAAAGTTGGAGTCGTTAGGGAGTTGTGATAATCGGAAAAGTCGAAGCCCC
>QNBT01000230.1 GCA_003644205.1 Planctomycetota bacterium
CATCCTGGCCCTCGGCCTTCAAATACCTTCAGAACGCCCTCTCAGCAGCCGAATATGGCGACCAGATATGGGTCGCTGCGGGAACCTATAAACCAACAAAGCTTACAGACCCAAACGACTCGCGTACAGCTACCTTCCAGATGATAAACGGCGTAGCGATTTATGGCGGCTTCCCTGATATGGGAATCCCTGATTTCACCGACCGTGATCCGGATATTTACGAAACCATCCTCAGCGGAGATCTTAATGGTGATGATATCATCGAACCCAATAAGACCGAAAACAGTTACCATGTCGTTATCGCCTCTTACACCGATCCCAACACCATCTTAGACGGCTTCATTATCACCGCAGGCAACGCCAGCGGCCCGGAACCACATAACCGCGGCGGTGGTATGTACAATACCTTCGGTAATCCTCAGTTAGCCAACTGCACATTTACTGGCAACGCGGCTTACGGCGATGGTGGTGGAATAGGTAACACTGATTACAGTAGCCCAATGGTGACCTGCTGTGTCTTCACTGGCAACTCAGCTGGCTATTCAGGAGGTGGGATATTCAATGAATTACACAGCAATCCGACCTTGACCAATTGTACATTCAGTGGAAACGTGGCAGAATCCGGCGGCGGAATGTCGAACATGCATAACAGCAATCCGACCTTGACCAACTGCATCCTCTGGGATGGCGGTGATGAAATATACAATAACGATGGTTCGACCATAACAATTACCTATAGTGATGTTCAGGACGGCTGGTCGGGCGAAGGGAATATAGACGCTGTTCCATGTTTTGTTGACCCTGGCTACTGGGACCCGAATGATGATTTCTGGGTAGATGGCGATTACCATTTGCTTCCCAACTCGCCTTGTATTGATACCGGCGACCCTTGTTATCTAACCGGGCCGGGTGATTTTGACAAAGACGGCAATTTGCGGGTTGTAGATGGCGACGGCGACGGCACCGCCAGGATAGATATGGGGGCATATGAATTTCAAAAAAAGTATTGCGGCGGTGCAGGTACGGCCGAGGAGCCATATCTTGTATGTGCCCCCCTCCACTTGCAGCAAATCGGCGACAATCCCGATGATTGGGACAGATATTTTAAGCTGACAGCCGATATCAATTTATCAGCTTATACTCCCGCACAGTTCAATATAATCGGATGGTACGAAGACGGACAAAATAATGAGCCGTTCACTGGCGTTTTCGACGGCAACGACCACACTATCTCAAACTTCACCCACACCTCGGCAGGAACAGATAACGTCGGCCTTTTCGGCTATATTGCAGGCCCAACAGCCCAAATCAAAAACCTTGTCCTGATTGACCCGAACATTAACTCCACAACCGGCACAAGCATCGGGGCCTTAGCGGGTTTTATCGGCGATGGTGCTACTGTCAGCGATTGCCATGTCAAAGGCGGGACTGTCTCAGGCAACGAGATAGTCGGCGGCCTTGCGGGACGGACAGTAGATGCTACTGTTTCAAGCTGCTCGGCCCAATGTGATGTAACGGGCAATAGATTGGGCGTAGGCGGTCTTATTGGTGATGCCTTGCAGACTACAATTTCCAAATGCTATGCGACCGGAAGTGTCGCCGCAGATAATTGGGGCATCGGCGGACTGGTGGGACATCAATACGCCGGCCAAATCCTTGCAAGTTACGCCACCGGACCTGTTAGTGGAATCGACAACGGCATCGGCGGATTGGTCGGAAACGCCGAAGGTGTTTACATAGAGCATTGTTACGCCGCCGGAAGTGTTGACGGAGTCGATGAGGTCGGCGGCTTTGCAGGGCGCTACAGCGACGGGGATATTCTCGCATCATTTTGGGACACACTTGCAACCGGACAGGTTGATGGGATTGGTTGTGAAGAACAAGTCGGCACAGTCGAACTTTTTGGCCGAAACACGACCCAGATGAGACAGCGAGACACGTTTACTGATTACGGCTGGGATTTTGCAGGCGAAACTGCCAACGGAACTGAAGATGTCTGGACGATATGGGAGACGGCTTATTATCCTCGTCTAACATGGGAAAATCCTTTGGCAGGAGATTTCACAATCGACGGCAAGTGGATATATCAGAATGTGCTCAACTCAACAAATTCAAAATTGACCGCAGCCGCCTCAATTACAAACGACCCGCTTGAAAATACCAGCTTCACATACGAATGGGAATTTATTCTGCCAGATGATGTAAGCGTGTCTCCTGCGCCCTTAGTCGGCTGTGGAAATAGCGACCCGTGCTGTACCTTTGCCGCACCTGGATGCAACCAGCCGGCAGGTTTGTCCGACTCAGGCCGGCCTCTTACAATCCAGGTCACCGTTACCGGCGATGACCACGGCAATACAGGCAAGGCGCAGGCCGAATTCGGCATAGCCCTTCTCGGCGATGTCAATAACGACTGTGCGGTAAATGTCGCAGACCGGGCGATTATAAACGCCTTCTGGCGGACAGGTGCCGCGGGGCCTTACTCCTTTACTGACTGCAATATTAACTGTGATAGTGTTGTCAACGTGGCAGACCGCGCCATTGCGAACGCAGTATGGCGAGGCGTACTCGGCCAAAACTCAGTAAGCCAGCCGTGTCCGTTACGCTAATCAGGCATCTCCGTTAGCAAACGCACCTTTCTAACAATATGCGGTTACTCAGCTTCATTATACCACCTAAACCGGCAGATAGTAGATATAACACAATATTTCCGTAGGAGGCCCATTTGCTGCCAAAACGGCTCTTTAAGGCTGAAAAATCAGAAAAAAACGAATATTAGGCGATTTCCTGCACTTTTTCCTTGACTTATCTGCCCGAATTTGATAAACTACACGTCTCTTACATGGGGGAGGTGGGTATGAGACGTAAAATAAGTATCGGAGTATAACTGTGCCGACTATGTTCTGAGAAGTTGGTATGGTAAAAGCGTCAAATACCTTAACCAGCATTTGCAGGTGTGATGAACCGAATTTTTGACGTAGAAGGTGTATATACACTTTCTCAGTACATTCTAAACAATAGGTTAAGCGTGGGCTTATGACTAACGAAAAGTTATACCTTAGGAGAACTGTGATGATGAAGAAAAGTATGTTTGTTTTATTGCTGGTTTGTAGTCTTTTGTTATCTGTGCCGGCACAGGGAGCGGTCACGATAACACCATCGAATTTACAGATCGATCCATGTAGTGTCAGCTTTGACTTTGTGATAATGGATCCGTGTGGTGTTTCTGCCGTAGCATTCCAAAGTACGCTAACTATAAGTGGGCCGGGTACGCTGACATTTGATGAGACAAGCAGCATGGCAGTTATTGGTGAAGCGGATTATTGGCTGCCAGGTAGTCCACTTGTTGCCGCTGTTGAAAATCCTCCAGGCAATTATGTGTTTGGCGACTTGCCGCTTGATGGCTTGGGGCGGATTTTGGCAGTCGATGACATCGTAGCCAGGTATTATTTTGAATGGGATGGCACTGCGGGGGACTACACTTTTAATCTTGATTCTGATACCGCCGACAGCTTTTTCCTGAAGGACGACTTCGTCACTTCTGTACCTCTGGCAATTGATCCCGGCGGGCTCCCTGGTAACAGCAGCAGTTTCACCGTGCATATCCCTGAGCCGGCTACGCTAATGCTTTTTGGGTTAGGCGGAATCCTGCTTAGGAAACGCAGGGCGTAACTTACCGCCCGGGACTTGCTGCGGCATTTGCAGGGTTTATGATAATTACATCCCATGGGGGGGATGAAGATATAAAGTCTTGCGACAGCTAAGCTGCTGATGTAACCGAATCGCGGTTGAATCGGCAGCTTTTCTCTCTTACTAATACGCTCACCAGAAGCGGTTCACCGTCGGCAAAATTCTTTTTAGAAACCTGTTTACGAGCCACGAAGCAACCGGTACAATCATATCACTTACGTTGCTGACTATAAGTAATCTCAAGAGGAATTATTTTAGTGGAATTTAATATAAATCTATCCCGGCCGGACATTACGCAGGCTGAAATCGATGCCGTGTGCCACGTGCTAACTGGGCTGGACCTTTCGCTTGGGCCAAAACTCGACGAATTTGAAAAGACCCTTGCAGAATATATCGGGCGCAAACGCGGCGTTGCGGTCAATAGTGGCACCAGCGGCCTGTTTTTGTGCGCCAAGGCCCTTGGAATCGGCCACGGCGACGAGGTCATCACTACGCCCTTCACCTTTATCGCCTCGGCTACGTCAATTATGATGGCCGGCGCAAAACCCGTATTTGTCGATATCGACCCGGTAAGCCTTAACATCGACCCGGCCAAAATTGAAAAAAAAATCACCGAAAAGACCAAGGCAATTTTGCCTGTGGTTATATTTGGCAATCCCACCGGTCTCGATGAGGTTTGCCGCATAGCGGACCGTCATAATCTGCCCGTTATCGAAGATAGCTGCGAGGGATTAGGCTCAATACTCAACGGCAAAAAGGTCGGCAGCTTTGGCACGATGAGTGTATTCGGCTTCTATCCGAATAAGCAAATCACCACCGGCGA
>QNBT01000231.1 GCA_003644205.1 Planctomycetota bacterium
GATCAGGTTTCTGCTGCTTCCGAGTCGGCGTATGAGAAATTTGGCATCGTCCTAAGAGGCATTGGTGATGTGAATGGCTCGCGGGCCGAGTTCTACCACAAGGGTTCGCTGGTGCATGTGATCTCCGACGAGGATGATCTGCCGCTGCTGGTTATGTGCCCGACGTTCCAATTCCACGGTGATGGCACGGATCAGCCGACTGCCAAGTTTGATTGGCTGCGGGTCGCAGTCTACCACAAGGACGGCACCTGTCGTGAGTCGTAGGATATTTATATCCCCCGATGATTTTTGAAGGAGGGAGGTCGTCGGGCTTTCAATTTGGGGCGGGTCGAGTAGCGAAACGGGTCATCCGAGATAGCCGCCGCCCCTAATTTTGAGGATTGTGATATGGAGTTGACGTTTCCGATCAGAGGTCTGCATGTTGGAATGCCCTCAAGCCAGCAGCCTCAGGGCACATCCCGCGACCTAAACAATGTTCGCCCGTTCTATGATGGCCGAGCGTGCGGGGGCCAGAGGCCGGGACTGGACAAGAGATATTCGCAGCAAATTGCCGATGTCGCAGGCCCAATTGTTGCTATTTGTAGCGTGAGTACGGTGAGCGCATGAGCACAGTATATGACCAAAATATTGCTGCTGACACCACTACTGGATTTTTTGGTGACGCCGGGGACAGGTTAACCTTTCAAACTTTTACTCCGTCTGTGTCTTATGACGCCGTATCTGTTTCGTTGAAAATGTACAAACCTGGAACTGGTACAATTGGCGACATCACTCTTAGTCTGCGGATGGTGGACGGCGATTCCAAACCTACTGGTGGTGATTTAATTTCCGGCACGACCCCAGGAGACACGCTTACTACAGACAACAGTGGAGAGTGGCGACAAATAACATTTTCCGCAGCTTATGAACTTACTGCGGGTGTAGAATATGCTATTGTTGCGCGTGCGGATGAATGTGACGAGAGCAAAAATGTCGTTTGCCGCGCTACTTCAGAGAATGCCTACACAAATGGTAAAGGCGGTTATAGCACTGATGGCGGGAGTAGTTGGACGGTTTACTCACAAACCGACCTACTTTTTAGAGTCTATGGTGACGCTATTATCGCCCCTCCGTCTACGAGTCAATATTATACTAAGCGGATCGTGGCTATTGGGTCTGATGAAGTCTGGTATGGCGTAGATGAAACCCCTACACAATTAGCAGATTCAATAGGGCAGTTGGATACTACTGATTTTATTTCGATGTTCGAGGCTTACGGCAAGGCGTTTATTTTTAATAACGCGAGATTGCGGATCGTGGACTTTGTTAATGTGAAATTGACGACCGCTGACATTGGTTCTAACCCGCCTGATTTTCATACAATCCTTACTGGGGGCACTTCCGGGGCTAAAATGGTCGTGGATTATATTACAGCCCTATCCAGTGCTAGTACAATTTACGGCAAGCGCACTACTGAAGACACCTTTGTTAGTGGCGAAACAGTAACGGGTACGGATGATGGTGGCAACGCGATTTCATTTGTAATTTCTGCTGATGAAGTGGCAGGACCACATTGGTATGATTACACGGTCTATGGTGGAGACGCTGTTTATGGTGCCCTGCCTGACCAGGCAACGTTGGGGTGCAATTGGCGAGGCCGGATCATTCTATCGGGTGACAAAGACTATCCGCATCAATGGTATATGTCGCGGCAGCGAAATCCTTGGGATTTTAATTATATTGCCAATGACGCAGGCTCGCCGATTGCTGGTGGAAACGGAGAGATGGGTGAAGTTGGCGACGTCGTCGTGGCTGTAATTGCTTATAGTCGAGACTACCTAATATTTGGGTGTGCAAATTCATTGTGGGTTATGGCGGGCGATCCTGCGGAGAATGGTTCACTGTATGAATTTTATTCAACAGGCGGGATTCTTTCTGCTGATTCATGGTGCCGAGATAAGAATAGAAATTTGTATATTCTGTCAACTGTAGGGTTGTTACGGATCGCCCCCAATTTTCAAAGTATCGAAAATTTAACTGAGAGCAGTTATCCAGAATTTGTTGACGGTCTGGCATACAACGGTGCTTCACACAAACTTCTAATGGGCTATGATCGTAAACGTCACGGCATTCAAATAATCCGAACTACGCTTGTTTCCGGGGCAAATTCATGTTGGTGGTACGATTTGCGAACGGAGGGGCTGTTTCCTGATTCGTACCCAGATGCCTGTGGCGCATTCTCATTATTTGATTATGAGGCTGTCGATCCGACATATCAAGGACTACTGTACGGCTGCAATGACGGTTACATACGTTATGCTGACGACGACGCCAAAGATGATGATGCGGGTGATTCTGATGTTGCAATTGATAGTTATATCACTTTTGGTCCGTTAAAACTGGGCAAAGAGGGTCAAGAAAGCACTATAACTTCAATAATTGGTATAACAACTGGGGGCGGGTCGGGTGGAACTATTGCAGATTCCAACGCTTTAACGTATTCCGCTTGGACTGCCCTATCTGCTGATAGCATTGTCGAAAAATTAGCAGCAAACACAACCCCGAATGCAGCTGGAACAATAGCGGCTCCTGGCCGGAATCGTGGGGCCAGAAAACGCAAACCGATACGCGGGCTTTATGCCGGAATCAGAATAGGAAATGATACAGCGGCCCAAACGTGGGGATTGGAAAAACTCATTGTAGAGAGCCGTATGAAGGGAAGGGTAAAATAATGGCGATCAATCTGGGAGAATTGCTTAACACGCTTCGGGGTGAGCGCGCACAAAGGTACCAAAGTGGCTTTAATATCTTGCGGGGTGTTGCTGATTTATTTGGCCCCGGTTATATGAAGGGTGCTGAACGTGGTGCTTTAGCTTCGATGGAGCAGAGTATGGCAAGTCGTGGTCTTGGTGGCACAACACGGCCGGGCGCTTTGTCAGTTGGCATTAAACAGGGGTTCGAGGACATACGGCGAACGCGCTTGGCTGATGCCATGACAAATCTTGGCCAGTTTATTGGGGGTTCAATGCCGTCCGCTTCGACTTTAGCACATTTGGCAACGGGTGGATTTTCCAGGAGCTCAGATTCCAGTTTGGCTAATTTGGGCATGTCACTGAGTTCACAAAGTCCTTACGCTAGATCGCCGGGGTCAATGATCCCTTTTCGTTAAGCAGCAGTCCTTCAGGAGGAGGGGCCGCTGCGATCAGTGGTTCGGTTGGTGGAACACAAAAATGGGGTAGCTATGGCGCGCCTTCACATGATAATGGGCCGGATAAAGGCGGGCAAAACGGAGATGGCGGCGTTAATTTTAGTGGTGGTGGAGTATATATGGAGGTTCCTTGGGTTATTCGTGGGGGAAAGTCCTATTACGATGACGGCACCGTTAAACAATTGACAGGTCTTGCAGGTGCTCCAGAAAGGGAAGGGATGACAGGAGTGAAGAAAAAGCTCGTCACGAACATAGATTACATTAATAAAATGCGAGGTGCGCAATCTAACGCTAACCCCACAGCCGCAGGTTCGCCGTCATTGGGAATTTCACCTCCGGTATAGCCATGCAGATTCCATTTATTGATTCAAACGATCCTGAAAACGTCAGGCGGGCTTTTCAAAAGCTCAATCACCAATTGGGGCCGGGGTCTATTCCCACTTATGCCGGATTACATCTGACCGGGTTGACAACCAACAGTTTGATATATTCAGCTAGCGGCGGCACGCTGACCTCACTTGGGGCGGCTACAGATGGCCAACTTCCAATAGGTTCAACTGGGGCTGCTCCAGTTCTTGCCACGCTTACCGGCACAGAGAATGAGATCGACGTAACCAATGGCGCTGGTTCTATAACAATCGGTCTTGTCAACCCACTGATCGTCAGTAAGGGCGGAACGGGCACAAACACGTTGACAGACCATAGTATCCTTTTGGGTTCCGGGACCGACGCCGTTACACCGTTGGGCGCAGCCACAAATGGCCAACTTCCGATTGGTTCGACCGGCGCTGATCCAGTGCTCGCTACATTGACGGGCACGACGAATCAGGTGAACGTGGCTAACGGAGCCGGGTCCATCACTCTTTCGACCCCGCAGGACATACACGTAGGGGCCAGCCCGACCTTTGTCGATCTTACCCTGTCCGATCTGTCTTTAGGGAATCCGACGTATCCGACTATGTTGGACTTCATAAATACGACCGTATCTGTTGGGTGGACCAGCGGCGGGGTCGTGACCGACAATGAGGACGGCACGGTAGCTGTTGCGGCTGGGACGGGCTATATTAAGAAGACAGATAGCTCCATCGGAGAATTGGTCGCCTTTGACTGGTCCGAAGATTCGTCTGTTGCCTTGACGAACAATACCACAAACTTTGTTCTAATCCAGTATAATGGTGGCAGTCCGATAGTTTCCAGCACAGATGACTTTAATGCAATAAACTTCCACACTGAATTTGTCATTGCGTTTGTGTATCGTGAGGACGACAATGTAGAGATTCTTCAAGCAGGAAATCGGTTGCC
>QNBT01000232.1 GCA_003644205.1 Planctomycetota bacterium
ATCGGTAATCTTAACTTTACCAAGCTCTTTCTCGGCCTTTGCGTCCCCGCGACCGATTATCGATTCAGGTGAAAGGGCTGCAATAGCCGAAAGCCCGCCTCCCATTTTTAATACGCTACGTCGATCCATGATATTCTATCCTTTTTTTAACTGTTTGCTGACCTGGGAATCGTCAATTCGGTTATCTTATTTGTCAAAAAGCTTTTCTACAGAGCATGTCTGACCCCTTAATTTCTCCTAATTTCTTCCACGACTGAGAAGTTCGTTCTTATGGCGTAAATTATACTTTGTTTGACGATTCTGGTCAATAGCACACGGTATAAAACCTTCTGAATCGGCCCTGGGGTTTTCAGCGAGCGATTTCTTTCCGGCTTCAATTATCGCAATGGCCCGCGTTAGCTTTTCCGGGTTATCTTTGATCGACTTACATCGACTGCCTTAACGCTTTTTCTTTCTCGGCGTTCCAATACCCACAGTCTAATTCAAAGAAAATGGACGTATAAGGCAAAGCAAAATCGGTCTTGAGAATCAGGACATTAAACGTCTCGGCCGCCTTATCGAGTTTATAAATAATATCTTCATGCAAACGTTTGTTGATGTTCCGGTCTTTGAGAAGTTGTTTTAATTGGTTTCGGTATTCCTCAATACCGGGTGCACTGGTATCGGAAACAGAATCTAATTCCGCATCCTGATAGATATTGGCATTGATGTGAGGTGCTTCTTCAATCGCCTTCATAACAGCCTTGAGAACTTCCAAGTGAGATGCGTTCGTTGCGACTGTTTCAATACCCGGCCTGCTTTGCTTGGGATACGCAGAATCAACAACAACAATCCAATTTCGATGTCCAAAAAGTGACATCTCTTCATTCAAGTAGCGCTTCCATGCAGCAATTGTATTGGAACAACCTAAACATGAAAGTAAGATCGTGACCGTTAGTATCGTCAATAAGATTTTGTAATTCATCTGTTTCATTGTAATTCCTCACATTAGAATAAGTGGTTGTTTACTGGTAATAATTCCACTGTTCTCGTTCGTTCTGGTACTTATCGTGATTCCACAGTCCCGATCGACGCCTCAATCGCATCGCCCTGGTGTAGGGTGATCGGCGAAGAGAGGGTGATGGTGAGACGGCCGTCATCGAGCTTGTGCTTGGCGTTGAGCGGCTTTTCGCCGATCGTGACGCGAACATCCGTAGATTCGGCGCCTTCGGGTAACTTGAAGACCATCGACTTTAGCTTGAGGTTGCCGTACTTGACTTCGATGCGTTCGGTCTGCCGACCGGTAGCACCACGGGTCTGGGAGAAGAGGCCCCATCCATCGGCACCGGTGAAAAAAGAAGTATGATCAGCCGGCTGCCACTGCGGATCAAAACCAATAGACTTAGCAGGACCGTTATAATAATATCCCTGGCTGGCCAGCAGTAATGACCATACACTCATGGCTCTGCCATAGAACTTGCCGCATTCGTCGTCTCCAAATGGGTTGCCGGAATAGCCCCGACTGGACACTTCCGAAGCAGTTAAACCCTCACGAAGCCTGCCGTCATATCGATCATAAATAGCTTTTACTACCATGTATCCTTCTTTAAGCATGCCCGATTGAACCATTGTTGCCGCGGCGGCATATTCAAAACCGGTCATCACCTCATCGGCATAATATAGCGGCTTGACAGGACGATCCCATTCATTCGGCCAGCAAATCATCTGCATACCCGCATCGTTGTCATCTACAAACTTGCGCGGCTTCTGTACTACGCCCACAAAGCTGCATCTGAAATTATACCGAAGTAACGCATTTAGCGCCGATCGCACTCGCTCTGGAGGGTAATGGCCGTCAAGGCCGACCATCTCGGCCCACCATTCGCCTAATACCTGGTCGATGCTGCTGCCGGTGATATAGTTATGACCCTTTATATGTGATTCGGGGATTTGAATATAATATTCACCATTCCATAATTTATCATCTTGTTTTTTAGAACCTGAGATTCGAATGTTGCGATATTTTTGTGCCAAACCAGGTTCATTCTCCAATTCCGCTATTTTTTCAGAAGCCGACAAGGCCGACAAATATAACGATCCCAGCCAGGAAGAACAGCCGGTAAGTTCGGTGTCAAGGGTATTATGCTGCCGCCCGGAGAGCATCCCATCTTCGTCAGCGTCCCATCGTTGAATAATATAGTCCATAGTTTTTATAACATACTTCCAATTATCATCTATCCAGTCTTGCGAATTACTCAACAAATGTTCACGATATGCACCAAGAATTTCCCCGCACATACCATCTACGGCTTCTTGTTCCCATCCATCTCGATTAGTCAAGAAACCATCCTCTCGCTGATAGGAAAATTTTTGCTCCCTAATTTTCCGGCCCAAAGAAGGAAACAGCCGGGCATGACTTTGGGCATAATGATAAACGTGGCTGCAATTACCAAAACAGCACCCGTTTTTACTACTGCAACCCTCCCAGCAACCCAGATAATCACCTGCCGCCCAGAAGAAAGTCTTGGAACTTAATATGGCTACTTGCGAACTGATACGATCCAACAGCCAATGAGGTAGATTGGAACTGTAAAAAGTGTCGTGATATAAACGGCTCTGATCAGTGAGATCGTTTAGATTATCTTTAACATACCGGGCGACCTGAATCGAATCGGACCACCAATTACTGTACTTATTGCCTTGAAATTGCCATTGCCGTTTGTTTTGAGCTTCACCATGGGTTGCATGGGGAAAATTCCACGTTAGTACGAAAGTTACAGTCTTGCTCTGAGAAGGTTTCAGCGTCAATGGGACAGCCAGGGCGCCGTTATATGTCTTGCCCTGCTCAGAAGGGCCAATTTTCTGCGGCCCGGAGAGTCTATTGGTGCTGAGCCAGCTTTCGTGCAACTTTTCCAGATTTTGCCATGAGGCACTGGACTGAGCATTTTCGGCTAAAACCATAAGCGTCATGTCGCCGAGTCCCTTGTTATATTTGCTCTTGTCAACGCCAATAAGGGCGCACAATTTATCCGCTTGAGCCGGGTCGGCATCGTAACTCTTGCGGTCCGTTGTCATGTGTAAAATACTATGGCCGGATTTTTTGATGATCCGATTTCTGTTTTGACCCAATCCCTTGATTTTAGATTTGAATGTTTTTGGGCTCTCGTCGGAAAAAACAATGTGATCAATATCTATATGTCCCCACCCACCCTTTACGTCATCAATAATCTCAATATGCGCCTGTTTGCCTTTGAGGTCATCTACTTGCCATGAACCCCATTGCATCTGGTCATTATTGTTACCAGTGGTGCTTTTTACTTTTTTATTATCCACCCATAAATTGATACAGGCTTTACCTGCATGGCTGCCCCCGGCGATCAAAAAATGGATAAAATCACTGCTTATGGTAAATACCGACGACTTTAAGGTGCCCGTTGCTGCATCTCTGGCAGAGGCATAAGTATTAACCAGCCCTTTACCCCTAAAGCCTGTAAGTTTCTGTTCGCTGTGCAGCACCCCTTTCAAAGGCCCAGTCCCAAAAGCATTGCCGCTGGCGGTCCAGGAACCATAATCGGACCCTTCAAAATCCGCAAAGACAGTACCCTCTACTGGACCGGACCATATCGGCTTTTCGGCACACATAAAACCGGCAGCATTTTTCTGAGCAGACAACAAACTCACCTCTACCGCAGTGTCAGTTGGATTCGAAACTGTAATATTAAAGATCGCACAGGGAATAGCGGAATTTTTGCTGTTAAGTGGTATCAGAGGGTTAAAAGTTTCCATACTGACCTTGACCGGCAGATCATCATCGATAAAATCATACCACCCAAAAGGATATTCACCACGAAAAGTCAAACTATCCATCTTCTCAAATGGACCAACCTTACTGGTTTGCAGAACCCTGACCACAGCATCTTTATTTTTCACCTGTGAGCGAATCGCGAAAAAACTATCCGGAATGTGAGCCTCGCAATGATTATTGAATATCTGCCAGATAGTTCGCTCTGCCTGGCCGTTTATTTGTATACAGCCCGTACCAATACCACCGACAGGCAAACTTATGGCATCGAGGTACTCGCCGCTATAGATTTTCGTATCCCCTTGCTCCATAAGAGCCGGCTCATTCAAACGTTCAACAATACACTCAGGTAATGATTGCGTAGAGGTCTGCTCTTGTGCAAAAGCAGAGTTCACCACTAAAACAACTACAATAACAACATAGATCATACGAAAACACAATTTTTTCATAACAGTTACCTCACTTTCCTTTCGCTTCCTACTTTTTCATGATATTGACATTATCTTCAATTTCTTTGGCGTGTTCCGTATTACCCCGTTTGGCTTGGCCGTCAATATATACCTTCATGTCACTGTCAAACATTGGCTCCGGTTCTCGATGCTGATCGCCTGCCTCTGGCCAGCATTTGGTAGAAGAGGTATTCCACCTGTAGCGGATCTTCCCCAATCACCGCCTTTTTGACATGTTTTATATTCTCCAGGACGCCG
>QNBT01000233.1 GCA_003644205.1 Planctomycetota bacterium
ACAATCAAAACTATGGGCAGTCAGCTTGTCTTCAATGTGGATTCGGCCAACCTCGAAACGCTTTGTGTAGGCCGGTAAGTTGGGGGTATGTAGAGCGCTTAAGTTAAGAGCGACTGGATTGCTGAAATTGTTTGGTATGTTATCCATCTCGCTTGCATGCAGAACTTCCCCGTTACTTCCCTTCAAAGGAACAGCCCCGATGACCCTGCATGTAACGATTTTCCTCTTTACCATTTTACCCAACTGTGGGACTGGTCGCACCAGTAAGGTGCATTTTTGGTGCGACCAGTCCCGAAACTTCGGGATATCTGTGGCTTATTGAGCGCTGCGACTTGAAGAGCCGCCTGAACCTCCGCTGGCAACGGCGACCGTTCCGACTGTTCCACCTGCAACCACTCCGGCGGTAGTCGCGCTCATCCCCATAAAAGCCGCCGGTGCAACAGCAATCTTCAGCGTCGCTACACCGGGTACACTTTGAGCCAGGGCACCGCTTATCGTCCCTATTTGGCCGGCAGCAGCCAACTGACCCATACTTTGCATCCCAATCGTGCGAGCGACGGGCACGCAGACCGTAGCAACAGGATTTAAGGCGCCTTCACATGCCAGTGCGGAACATATATTGGCCGCCTGTGCAGCAGCTAAAACTTCTGACCGGCTCCAGCGAGGCAACTGAACCTCTTTTTCAATCTTAACGGCATCCTTGCGCAAACCGAGCTTTCGTATGAATCTCTCAAAGTTCTTGTCCAAACCGGTCATATCCACGGAAAGTCCCTCGGAGTCGGTCTTATAGGTCGCGACCTCATGTCGCAACTGTTCTTTGAAACCGTTGGTCTTTGTACTTGCCTCAAAAACAGAGACACTCATATAAATCTGGTCCATTTCCTCGTCAAACATGTAAGCAGCGCTTATACTTCCCTTCACCTCCCCCTTTGTGCCGTCTTTGCCAGCAGCTTCAATCTTAAAAGGCTCCGACAGTGCTCTGACCATCATCATTTTACCGTACAACTGAGTTTCCGGCTGAATCGCGCTGACAGTAAATTTCAGCGACTCCGGAACCGGACCGGTCAGCGAGGATAAATCGAAAGATTGTTTCCACGTTTTCCCGATGTCGACCTCTGTTATTTTCCTCAGAGATGTAACACACCGGTTGTTAACTTGCTCCAAAAGCGCTATATCCCGGCTGCTGCTGGACAAGTGCCCTGTTCTGTTGTCAACAACAAATGAAACCTGACCGATACCGGACGGCCCGGCGGGAGTTGACCCTTCGGTGGTCTGAGCCAAATCCTTTGAAGAAACAACATACCGGACGGTATCACCGAACAAAGGTTCCCGTTGTACTGCAAACAACGCTTGGGTCTCGTTTCTGAACTGGCCTTTGCCGGTGTACTCTATGGCGGACAACATCTTGTAGTAGTTTGTACTTTTCTGGGTCCCTGCCCACGCTGCCTCGCCAAACAGCAACAGTACCACAGCTAACAGTATTACAAGGCTCCCAAGTCTTTGCAGCCAAAATCCCTTTGGCTTATTGTTCCACACATCATACATGTCATACCCCTTAAAAATTAGATTAATCGTTGTCGCGGCACACACGTGCCTTGTTACCCGTAGTTATCGAGTCCTCTGCCGGACGATTCAACCAGCCAATTCCTTGTTCTTAAGCTCGAAAAATCCTGTCATATATTCAACGCGCGCAAGGGTAACGCAATTACTCCTTGGGAAAACATATTTCACGGTGAAGAGAATGGGTAAAACTAACGCCGCCTTCGCGCTTCAAATGCAGGTTAGTTCCTCGCGTATGGCGTATTTTACGAGTTCGGCTACGCTCTGTGCGCCCAGTTTATTCATTATTTGGCTGCGGTGCCATTCGACTGTTTTGGTACTGACAAACAGTTCCTTTGCGATCGTCTTTGTGGATTTTCCTTCAGCAATCAGTTGAAGAACCTCGCGTTCTCTCGGTGTCAAAACCGAATAAGCAGAATCGTCACCGGTTGTAATCTTTTGTATATACCCTTCAACCACGATTCCACTTATCAGCGTGCTTAGATAAGTTTGTCCGGAAGCAACAGTCCGTATAGCAACAACAAGCTCCTCGAACGGACAGCTTTTCGGCACATATCCGATAGCGCCGGCCTTTAGCATCTCACGAACAGACCGTCTGTCTGAAAACGCTGAAAGTGCCAATATTTTCGTGTTCGGTATTTCATGGACTATTTGGCGGGTCGCTTCAATCCCATTCAAATTGGGCATCACCACATCCATAATGATAACATCCGGCCGCAGGTCTCGGGCAAGCGCCACCCCACTACGACCGTCATCGGCCTGCCCAACAACCTCCATACCAAATTCACTGCCCAATAGTGAACTAACAGCCTCACGAAAAACTACATGGTCATCTACTACAAGTATTCTTGTGCTCATAGCTGTTTACCTTTCGTCCTTGATTTTCCTTACCAATACCCCACCCATAAGTCATTACGTTTACGACTCGTCGGCATTATCAGCTACTCTCCGACAAATTGTGATAATGTCTTCTCTATAGAACTTACTTCGTCATCGGCCTGGCTCGATTTAGATGCCTGTTGCCCCCCGTATGCTGCGCTTATACATGGACTGATATATGTTTGATTTTTCACAACAGTCCGTATGGCACGAATTAGCTCCTCAAAGGTCCGGTCCTTTGCCACGTATCCAAGCGCACCGGTATCGAGTATCCTGCGTACAGACCATCTGTCCTGGTGCCTCGACAAGGCCACTATCTTAACACCCGGCTGGGCGCTAACTATCTTGCGCGCCGCTTCGATACCATTCGAATTCGGTATAGCCGCATCGATAACAACCACATCCGGCTGCAATTGAGCGGCAAGTTCGACGGCGCTTTGCCCATCCTGAGCCTGACCAGCCACTTCCATGCCATCCTCCCTGCTCACCAGGAAACTGATGGCCTCTCTGACAACGTTACTCTCATCGGCAATCAATATTCTCGTGCCCACTGTAATCGCTTTCCTTTCACTACCACAAAATCAACGCTAACAATACATCTCTTTTCCTTCTATTATCGACTATGGATTTTGTAACTGCACAAGGATACTTACTAAATGTGTATTAGGAAAAACCGTGCCCGCCATGGGGGAATTTACAATGGCACCAGGAATATCCCAAGGCATACCTGGTAAAATCCCTGGGCGACTATCATACGGTCAGTTAAAATACAGACAAATGTTCTCCTGCCGCCATGGGTATGAAATTTTTCTGGTGGTTTCTAACACTTTATCAGAAATGGACTTATGTATGAACGTCATTCCGAGAAGAACGTGCTTATGCAACATCATTCCGAAGGGCTGAGAGGATGTGAAACCTGGGTGCCATCCCGGCGCGCCGGGATTTGGCCGTGCACGGTCCACACACTGCCAAGCTAACGCTTGACAGTGGCACCCAGGTATATGGTCTCTCATGTATCTTCTTGACACAGGAGTCTCAAAGTGGTATAATAATTCCAGTATTTAGGCAATGAGGGGTGTGATGATATAAATCTGCCACACCGAAACAGTTGCACTGGGGGCAAATCATTTTACAGCGGAGGGTGATATGAAAAGAGCCTGCAAGGTGGTTATCCTTGCCGCGCTGGCATGTTCGTTTGCAGGGTGCGCAAGCGGGCCGATGTACACGGCATTGGTCAGCGGCAACAGTCTCCAAAGGGCATCCGACATACCGCGGATAGAGTCAGGAAGCAAAATACATAAACCGGTTTATGGTAGTGAGCTGGTTTACAAATCACATCTCTCTGAAGATATACGGCAGCCGGCACTATTTCGGGCCAAGTATCACCCGTCCTGTTCGGCTAACGGCTGGATGGCGGTCAAGGGCGTGATGAAAAACGGCACGGAATATCCGGTTGTATTAGACACCGGAGCTTCACAACATTTTTTCGTGAACGATATCCATATTCGCGAAAACAAATTAGCCATTCAGCCTTTCGCAACAAGCAAGGTCAATCCCGTCGGCTGGGGCAGGTGCCTGCTTCCACAGATAACTTTAGGTGATATAACGTGGCTCAACTGGCCGTGTCTTTACAGAGAACAACATACACAAATTCGCCTTTTCGGTCTGCCTGTCGCCGAAGATAAGGCCGTCATCGCAGGGCTTAAGGTACTGATGGAGTTTAAGTACATTGCCTTTGACAGCATCAACAAAGAGATAGAGTTTTCCCTTGAAAAATCATTCGAGCCGACCGAGCCGAAACTCTGGGCGAAGTATCCGTTTACTATCGAGGAAGATTTCAGCGGTAACGCCCTTCTGTTCGCCGAGTTCCCTATTGGGGGCCGACCGACGCACCTGCAGCTTGATACCGGCAGCGGCAGAGGCCTGGCCGTCGGACAAAGTTTCTGGGACGATATTCGAGACAGGATGGGCAAGGTAAGGCTTACCAAAGGCACAGACCTGTACCCGTATATCGGTCAATTGCCGTGCAAGCACGGCATCATAAAA
>QNBT01000234.1 GCA_003644205.1 Planctomycetota bacterium
TACTACATGTACAAAAGCAGCATGAGTTCCTCCAGCGGATGGATCGATACTAATGTGATCGGAACAGGTGTGGTGTTTGTTTTCTAAGCAAGATAAAATCGTCAATTATCATGAAAAGATACTGTCAAGGCACGAAATAAGGTTTATTTTAAACCGAACATGAAGTATGATTATTAAGATCGCTATTTTTGGGAGAATGATATGAATATCAAAACGGGACTTTGTATTTGGTTTTTGGTTGTTGGCCTGATGGGATGCAGCGCAAAGAAAACGGCGGATCCGGAATTAGCCGGCATAGAGGCTTATGCAAAGGCGGAAGTAAAGATCGAGAGAATGCGCAAACAGGAAGAACCTGACTGGAATGCTATAAAGGCTCAATATGAAATTACTTCCGCGATTGTGAAGAAATATGACGCCAGGCTGGGCATGCAGTATGATTCGGATATTCGTCAGGCGTTGAGTAAATGTGCAGCAGGCCAAAAGGTCAAGGTCAACCAGCAGACCCTGGCGAAAGGGCTTCAGCATGTTACTGTCCTGGCCATCAGAGATGAATTGGACGGTAATGATAAAGCTGTATCTGCCAAACGAATTAGAGCTTATTTTGAAGGAATCCGGCCAACCTTTATTCGTCGTGATCAGGATTTCTTCGGCGAAAGCAAGACACTTCAGGCAGCGGCTGACGCTGCACTGGAACATTTGGCAAAGGCAGGTTCGGCTGATTTTCTGGCTGCCCGTCGCGAGATTGAAGATGTAATTGCGAGAACCTACGGTCTTTGTGTGCTGTTTGAAATAACCGATATTGAGAAGCTGCGTAATACTGACCTGGATAAGTGCGAGGTCAAAAAGGCGGAGGCGGATATTTTTTACCGTATAATTGAGCCGAGAATCAAAAAACGCAGTCCCAAAATAGCCGAGGCAATCTCAAATATGCTGAATGGAAATTATGCTACAATGGATTCTTCTGTCCTTGAGAAAAACCTTGAGGCGGGGTTGGCGCCAATTAGTTTAAGATGACATTACAATGAAGCAAAAAAATAGAGGTCGGATATTACGAGTCAAAGCCGGCTACAACCCGAATTCCAGTTCGGTTGGGAGTTTGATCCCGGCCTTTTTGGCTTTTGCCACAGGGGCGGCGGTTTTGACCGTTTTAGCTATGAATGGCTTTGATGCAATCGACAAACATATTCGCGAAAAGAAGAAAAGCCTGGATTCAGAAAAAAAACAGTGAAATGGTTATTGTATAAGATAGTTTTACTTGTTACCCTTAGTGTTCTTTTGAGCAGTTGCGGCACCGACAGCGATAAGCTCAGTCCTGGAGACATCGCCAAAGATTTCAGACTCGATACACTAACTCATGAGCGGTTCTATCTTAATCAGCACAAAGATAAAGTTGTTGTGCTTGTTTTCTGGACTACCTGGTGCAGTGTCTGCAAGGCGGAGCTTGTTGAATTGAAATCGCTTAAGAATATGTCGGAGAGCGAAAATCTTGTTGTAGCGGGAATCTGCAGCGACCCTGAAAACATCAATGACGCAAAGCAACTCGCAAAAAACCTGAAGATTGATTATCCTGTGCTGCTTGATAAGGGGCAAGTTGTAACCGGCGGATACAAAATCTCCTCATTTCCTACAACAGTTATCATCGACCAAAAAGGTGTTGTAAATTTCATTAGAGAAGGTTATGATGCTGCAATCGCCAATCAGGTAAAAACTAAAGTTGCCAGCCTTTTTGCCCCTGAAGAAAGTGTTGAATGAACCGATTGAAGCTTTCGATTGTATTTTTTTTAACATTAGCCGGTATTGCTTACGGCAATTTTGCGGTGAAACCTTACCTGCTGGATGTTACAAAGGATAGTGCCGTTGTTGCTTTTCATCTTAATGAGCCATCCTCGGCTAAAGTGAGGGTGTTTGGTGGCGATAATGTAAAAGAGTTCGACTCAGTCGGTAAGAGCAAATCTCATTTCATAAAAGTAACGGGTCTCAAAGAAGGCTCTATATATGATTACCAGGTAATATGCGACCAGGGAGCGACTCAAACTGCCGAAGGCGACAGCAGCTTTCAGATAAAAACAGCACCTCTTGAGGGAAAGTCTTTCACGTTTGCGGTTTACGGCGATCCTCGGCCGGGTGATACGCAGACCAGCAGGACCCACAAGGAGGTTATTGACCAGATTATGTGTCATGAGCCGGCTTTTTGCCTGATTCTCGGAGATATGGTTGACGACGGTTCGAAATCCGAACTTTGGGAAAATTTTTTTCAAGTTGAATCAGAACTCTTACGACGGGCTGCGGCTTATACTGTTATGGGTGATAATGATTATGTTAATAACCGGGGATTGTATGCAAATTATTTTCCTAAGCTTACCAAAGGATATTATAGATTCGAATGGGGCGGGGTTCAGTTTTTTGCTTTACGGGCATGGGATACGCGCGGACAACAGCCGCGAGCTGAAATTGACAGTGAAAGCGAACAGATTCGCTGGCTCGAATCCGTATTAGCAAAAGAAGAGGTACAAAAGGCACCTTTCAGGGTGGTTTTTCTGCATGATCCTGTTTATATATCAAGGGGTCAATCTTCTGAAACACTTCGCCGTATCTGGGCACCGATTTTTCAAAAGTATAAGGTTGATGTTGTTTTTGCCAGTTGGCATTTGTATGAGCGGTCCAGTTACGAAGGTGTTACATATATTATTTCAGGCGGCGGCGGTGCTGAGTTGATCTGGATGAATAAAGACCCGGCTTTTGCCTCGCAGGCCGAAGCTCGCAGGAATCACTTCTGCAGGGTTGATGTCGATTCGGATACAATGACGATTCGGGCTATTGCCACTGACGGAACAGTTCTTGACGACATGACATTAACACCGAAATCACAAACCGCTGAGACAACCAGGCATATGAAGCAAAGCTTCAATCAGCTTCGCAAAGAAATCCTTATAAATAAACAAACCGATGGCCCGGAACTTACATTGTATTTATTTTCTTATGATTGTGCTTATTGTCGAAAATTGCTTAAGCATGATCTTCCCAGGGCGGCGAAAAAAAATAATGTTGCTCTGCGAGTATTTTATTTTGATTTTGGTATTGAAGGAACTTATGAGGTGTTTCTTAATACAGAAGCCGAATTCAATCGACGGGGAGTTGATGTCCCAGCGATTTTTATCGGCCAAAATGTTCTTGGTGGAGAAGCTGAAATAGGGTCAAAACTCGACAAAGAGATCGCATTGTTTCACAACAACCCTCGGCAATACATTGAACAGGCGATTGTTCCATTTAGGCAGGCCCATGATACATTGGCTATCGCCGAAGGAAGGTTTAATGCTTTGACATTCTTCATGGTTGCCGGAGCAGGACTGCTCGATGGAATAAACCCGTGTGCTTTTACTACGATTATTTTCCTGATTTCTTACCTTAGCTTGGTCGGTGTTTCCCGCAGGCAAATGTTTTATACCGGCGGCACATTTACGCTGGCGGTTTTCTTTACCTATTTCGCTATAGGACTGGCATTCTTTGACGCTTTGAAATTGATATTGAGAAATCAGGTAATCATGGTTGTTGTAAATTCACTACTACTGCTTGTTGTCGTGATACTCGGAGTGTTTTCTGCGATCGATTTTGCAAGATGTGTCAAAGGTAACGTTAAGGATATCACGCTGCAGTTGCCGGACTTCTTAAAAGAAGGGATTAGAGGTCGAATCAGGTATTTTGCCAGGAACAAAGTCGCAATTATCGGAGCTTCGTTTGGTTTGGGCGTGGTGATCGCAGGAATGGAACTTGCTTGTACCGGTCAGGTTTATATCCCGATTGTGACAATGATTGCTGAGCCAAGCCTGCGTATCAGGGCGGTATCATACTTATTATTTTATAACATTGCTTTTATACTACCGCTTGTTGTGGTGTTCCTGCTGGCGGCATTTGGAGTTACTTCAGAGAGCATGGGCAATATTTTCAGGCGACATATTGCCGCGGTTAAAATGGCTTTTGTTGTGCTTTTCACGATCATGGCATTAACGATAATTTATAATTTAAGGTGGTTGTAATGAGAAAGATTCGAAAAGGTAACCTCCTTAGGCTTAAACAGGGTTATAATCCCAACTTAAGCTCAATGGGGTCTATAGTTTTTGCTTTGCCCGCTGCTCTTCTTGTGGTGACATCTGCTTTTGGACCCGCCTCACAAGTGCCTTGGCACATAAAAAAGACGTGACAGCTTTTGCTGCCACGCCTTTTGTTTTTGTTAGCTCAAATGTTGTCAATTACAAAGCTGCAATTACTCAGTCCATTCCACTGTAACGTAGATGTAGTTCGGTTGGATCTTTTTGTCGTTATCATTGTTCTTAATTCTAAACTCAAGATCGTTTACACGTGATGTGGAATTGACATAAGAAGTAACATCCCAGGAGTCTGTCTGGTCGCTGGTGTGGGTCGGA
>QNBT01000235.1 GCA_003644205.1 Planctomycetota bacterium
CCAGCGGTAACCATGATGCTCAAGGTGCGTAAGAACCTCAGCAGTATCATCTTATGGTAAACCGCTCCACCTATCGGCATCGCAAGCTTGGCCCTGTCCATCCAGTCCTTTACCGCAGGTATTCGGCGAGTCTTTATATATAGAATCCACATTCCTGCAATCAAAAGCAGTATTGTTGGGAAGATATACAGGGCATTGCTACTTACAAAGATAAGTGCTCTTGTAGGTGCAGGCAGTTGGATGCCCAATTTGAGATAGACTTCAGAAAAGGCAGGAACAACAAAAATCACTATCAAGGTAACAACGAGAAAAATTGTGGCGACGACCACAAACGGATATGTCAGGGCTCCGAGTACCTTCCTTCTTAAATCATATTGTTTTTCGAGGTATGTTGCCAACTGACCGAGTGTAAAATCAAACTTACCGGCGGCCTCTCCGGCCCGGAGCGTACTGATGAATAACGGAGAAAAGGCCTCCGGGTGTTTGGCGAAGGCGTCCGAGACGTTGCTTCCTTCTGCGATCCTGTCATGTATGTCGTAAAGACTGTCGGAAAGCTTTTTGCTCTCGTTTTCCTTAGCCAGCACGCTCAGACAATCCATCAGGCCCAGCCCTGCGGCATACATTACCGAAAATCGCCGACACATGTTCACTATATCCGTCAGCTTTATTCTTTTTCGCTGACCATCAAGCTGACCGGCCGGTCTTTTAGCAATTGAATCAACCGTGTATCCCATTGCTCTTAGTTGTGAGCGCAAAGCAGGTTCACCGGCAGCATGGCAGTAGCTTTTTAACACCCTTCCGTTGGCATCACGAGCTGTGTAGTTATATACCGTCAACAAACCGCCTCCGGTACTATTACACGTTTGATTTCCTCAACAGATGTTTTCCCTTCAAATATTTTCACTATCCCGGCATCGAGCAAAGTTTTCATTCCGTTTTGTACGGCGAGCTTTTTTATTTCCGCAGCACTACCATCCCGTATTATCGCATCCTGAATGTCATTATCTATCTTAAGAATCTCAAATACCCCTTCTCTGCCGCGGAAACCTGTATCAAAACAATAACCGCACCCTTTTCCGTGAACAAATTCGGTGGCGTGGTCATCGTCTATACCCATTAATTTCAGCGTCTCTTTTTCCGGTTGATATGTTGTTTTGCAATCGGGGCAAATCTTTCTGACGAGTCTTTGTGCCACCGCCATTGCAACGCACGACGCCAGAAGAAACGGGGCGACTCCAAGCTCCCTTAACCTTGTGATTGCCGTTGGGGCGTCGTTCGTGTGGAGAGTGCATAAGACAAGGTGTCCCGTCAAAGCGGCCTGGACGGCGACCTCGGCGGTTTCTTCATCCCTTATTTCGCCGACCATTATTACATCGGGGTCCTGCCTGAGTATCGACCTTAAAGCACCGGCGAATGTCTGGCCGCTGCCCGGCTCTATCTGTATCTGGTTAATTTTATCCAGGGTATATTCAACCGGATTTTCGATTGTAACAATGTTTTTACCAATTGCATCTATGCTTTGCAGCATTGCGTACAGAGTAGTGGTCTTTCCGCTGCCTGTCGGCCCTGTTACAAGAACCATTCCATAAGGCCTGTTTACGACACTTTCAACCAATGCCAAATCTTCGCCGTGAAGCCCGATAGTACTGAGGGTAACTGAGAGACTGCTTTTATCGAGGATGCGGATGACCACTTTTTCCCCGTTTATTGTAGGAACTATAGAGACACGAAGGTCGTAATTATTCCCCTTGTAATTAAGATTAATGTGTCCGTCCTGTGCTTTTCGCTTTTCCGTATTATCCATCTTAGCGAGAACCTTAATCCTTGAAATCACTTCGTTTCTCATCGGTCCCGGAATTGTCAGGCAATCATGCAGTATGCCGTCAACCCTGAAACGAACGCGAATCTGGGCGGGGCAAGGCTCGAAATGGATATCACTTGCCGTCGAGTCTATGGCATCCTTTATGGTGGAGCTTATCAGGCGAACAATCCTGCCGGCTTCAGTTGATGAAGCAATATCTTCAATAATCCCGTCGGCTTCTTCGGTGTACTCGGCGTTAAGCCTGGCGTCAACGAAATCCTGCTTACTCATCTGCTCAACACCGTAATGGTTCTTTATCGCCTGGACAATATCTCTTTCAGTTGCCACCATTGGCTTTGTCTTCAAGCCGGTCATGAGATTAATATGGTCCAGAGTAGGCAAATCCAGCGGGTTGGTCATAGCTACGTATAACGTGTCCTTTTCGAGCTTTACGGTGATGACCTTGTGCTTTTTGACAAACCATTCGGGCAAGAGCCTGACCCAACTGAGCGAAAGATCGAGCTGGGAAAGCCTGATAAAGTCCAAGCCGTGCTTTTTAGCAATGGCTTTTGCCTTAATTTCATCTGGAGCAGATTCGCCCTGGACCGGGACAGTTTGTGTATTTAACTCCATGAAGACCTCATTTTTATCAAATTGTCCGCTTCCGATAATACCGTTTTTTCCATCCCTTTCGCCTTCCTACTTCGTCCCAATATATATCGGGACTACGAAGGACAAGTCGGCGAAAAGTTGCCACCCAGACGAACTCCCGGACAGAACGTCTGCGCATAAATACATTGCCGTCTTTACAATCGACAGATTCAGGGGAGCGATTTAGTTAAATTGTGGCCGCGGTCAGTACCATTTTATTGTTAATTTTACGTGGTTTTCGGCCGAAGAAAGCCTGTTGTGCAAAGGAGCATAAGGAGCCTTGAAGCGAATGTTGGGGTTATTTAAGTCGAAGCGGGACAGCCGTCGAGCCCGAATACTTGTGGTAGATGACGCACCTGAAATGGTGGACGCGCTCAAATACAGGCTTGAGTCCTACGAATATGATGTCATTTCCGCAGCGGACGGAAAGGAAGGATTAGCCAAAGTACTGAGCGAAAAACCTGATCTGGTATTGTTAGATATTGGTATGCCGGTGATGGACGGTTATAATGTGCTGGCGCAGATGAGGGGACATCCAAAACTGAAGGACATTCCTGTAATCATGGTAACCGCCCACTTCGAGGCGCACGAAATAGCTGCCGCCTCGTCTTACGGTATCGCGGATTATGTTGTTAAACCGTTTCATCACAAAGACCTGATGGACAGGATTGCAGATGTGCTGCAGAAAAAAGGCCAGGTAATCCATAAACGCTGATTTATGGATTATAACAAACGGACAAGAATTTTGGAGATCTATTATGTCAAATAAGGATTTCTCAAAAATCAAAAGCAATAGTGAACCGGGTGTTGACATCGCAGTGCTTCAGTCCAGTACTAATGAATCCGACCAACAGCATTTGCCCGGAGAACGAACAACCGAACCGCTCAGGGCAAAAGATATTATGAAGGACGGTGTACACACGGTCAAACGGACAACGCCAATATATCAAGCCATATCAACGTTAGTCGGCAGGAGGTTGAGCAGTGTGCCGGTCGTGGATGATAATATGGGTCTTGTCGGTATTGTTTCAGAGAAAGACGTACTGGAATTGTTATATGATAAAGATTTTAAGGGCGGTACTGTTGAAGATTTCATGGCCGGTGAGGTAGTCAGTTTCGATGCTGAGGATACTTTGGCTGATATTTGCGACTGTTTTGTAAACAACCATTTTCGAAACGTGGCGATATTGAATGAAGATAAACTGGCCAGTGTCATCAGCAGGCTGGATATCATAGACGCCAACAAGGATAAATTTCAACGACATAATTTATCTGAAAATGCCTCGCAACGGGACGTCTTCAACGCCAGGGATGTTATGAGCTATGGGTTGTTTACCGCTAAAAGGCAAACACCGTTATATGAAGCAGTCGAAATTCTTTTGAAAAGGCACGTAACCGGACTGCCGGTCGTTGACGATTATATGAGCCTGGAGGGTATTATCACAGAAAAAGACATATTGAAGGTGCTCTATAAACCGGAGGCGACGGCTGAAAAGGTCGGTGATTTAATGACTGCCGAACTAACGACCTTCGACTGTAACGACAGCTTGTTTGACATTTGTGACTGTCTTATAAATAATTCTTTTCGGAGAGTTATGATATTGGCTCACGGCAAACTGACAGGTATTATCAGCAGAACAGATATCATTGAATTTATCCTGAAACACAAAACAGATATCGACAAACAGAAACCTATGGATTGACATTTCGGGTCGAGAACTTTCACTTCTATATTTCAAACCGACATATAGCCCCCCAGTTGGTGCGATGAATCGCACCCTACGACTACGGCTCTGTATTTCATGCCGGCATGCCGGGTTTAATCTTTTATTAACGTCCCAAAGTTTGGGGGTAATCCGGTTATTCCCTTTCCAAACAAATAATCGCGTTTAACGCTTTATCAGCTACCGGCAGCATAACAAACCTGTAAGTTCTCTTGTGCCCAAA
>QNBT01000236.1 GCA_003644205.1 Planctomycetota bacterium
GTGCTAACTTAATCATTGGCGTTTCCTTTCTGTTTAAGTGTAGAAAAAAGAGTATTTTACAGGAAACGCCAGCCTTTTTTAAGGGCCAATAAACCCCTACCGGTCAAATGCCCTGATCGTAATTTTCAAAAAAGTATGATTCATCCGGTTAATGCGTAGGTCACAGCCGAAGGCTCTGCCTCTGCAACAGGCAAGCGGACCGCCCGTTGCCAACCGCCGGAGCCGCAAAAAAATGGTCCATATCCCAAAAAACAAATCGTGCCGAGGACATCAAATTGGCGTTTTTATCGGTATTGAATTTGTGGCTCCAGCGGTAACATCAGAATTTACCATAAGTTAAACCAGAAATGTTAATTTAGGGAAAGCGCCACGAACGCCTTTGTCTTGTCTATTTTAACTCAAGATTTTTTTACGTTATTCCCGATAGTTATATTACCATTATTGCTAAAACTGCCTATATTGACTATATGGCAGGAAATAGCATGGCTAATGGACAGGTAAGGTTAAAAGAGGCAAGATACAAGAGATAAACAAATAACGGGAAAACAATCATGTTAAGAGAAAATACTCTTGAAAAGTACCTACAGAGGTTGCTAACCGGAGAAAGGTCGGCATGTAGAGCGGTCATTGAAGAAACCCTGCGGTGTGGAGTGCCCGCAAACAATGTATATATGGACATTATCTGGCCAATAATGGTTGAGATCGACAATCTGTATAGTCAGAACAAAATTGATTCGGCCCAAAAGGCCTTCGCCACGCGAATCAACCGCACAATTGTTGACCAGTTGCAGAACAAGCTACCCAGAAAACCTCAGAAATCTAAAAAGATAGTCGTTTGCAGCTCACCGGAACAGCAGGCCGAACTCGGTGGCCAAATGGTAACCGACCTGTTCGAAAGTGACGGGTGGGAAGCAAGATTCCTCGGCGGTGATGTCAACAAAGATGACATTCTGGCCTTCGTTCACAGTTACAAGCCGGATATCCTGCTCCTGTACGGGATAGGGGCCAAGGCTGCGCCCGAGGTTCGCAAGCTTATCGATAGTATCAAAACTGTAAATGCCCGGCCTGATATGAAAATAATGCTCTCCGGGGGAGTCTTTGACCGCGCAGATGGATTGTGGGAGGAAATCGGCGCTGACCTTTATGCCGAAACAGCGGCAGAGGCGGTGCGTATAGCCTCCGCTGATGCGAGTGATATTTACAAACCGCAGAGAACGATTAAACGGCGCAAGACACAACAAGCAAAGGTTACTGAAACGATGCGGCCTATAACCTCGGCCTGATTAGGAAGCGGCTTTCAGTTAGCTTAACTTCGTGGGGCATTGCGGGCACGGGTCCGCAATGCCCTTCTTATGAACCGTCGAAGACATTCCCAAGTGTCGCACTCTATCTTCTGAGCCGAAGGCGAAGAATCTTATTCGTTCGTAAACACGAGATTTTCGCTTCATCTTCGACGCACCTTACATTGACCGGTTCGAACTCAATACGGGTGGCAGCCTCAAGGCCGAAGGCCTTGGGGATGGTTGGGCGTGTCTATTTTGCAAAAAACTCAGTTAAATAGCGCCTCGACGAATTCGGCCGGGTTGAACTCGGCAATGTCCTCCGGCTTTTCGCCTAAGCCGACAAATTTCACAGGTATATCCAGCACATCCTTAATCGCGATCACTATCCCCCCACGGGCCGTGCCGTCAAGCTTGGCTAAGAATATCCCTGTAACGTCAATTGTCTCTGTGAACGTCTTCGCCTGGATAATCGCGTTCTGCCCCGTCGTGGCGTCAAGCACCAGCAGCACTTCGTGCGGACCTCCCGTAATCTTCTTGGCGACTACGTTTCTTATCTTCTTAAGCTCTTCCATCAGATTTTTTTTCGTATGCAGCCGGCCCGCCGTGTCAAGGATAAGAAAATCTGCACCACGCGACAAAGCGGCCTGGCACGCATCGAATGCAACTGCCGCCGGGTCGCTGCCCGATTGATGCTTCACAATATCGGCGCCGATGCGCTCGGCCCAGATGGTCAGTTGTTCAACCGCCGCGGCGCGGAACGTATCACATGCCGCCACTAAAACCTTCTTGTTATTCCGACTCAGCACGTATGCCAATTTCGCAATGCTTGTCGTCTTGCCCGACCCGTTTATGCCCGCTACTAAAATCGTCGTCGGCCCCGACTCCGCCATCCGCAATTGCCTGTCCTGCTCGGGCCAGTAACTTTTCATATGCTCTTTCAAAAATGGTAAAATGTCCTCACTTTTCGCTATCTGCCGCTGGCGATAAGCCTGGCGAAGGTCCGATATCAACTTGCCCGTCATCTCGACCCCGATATCATCGCTTATCAGCGTCTCCTCAAGCTCATCAAGCATGTCCTCATCAATATCCCTGCCTAACGTCAGAACCGATGAAAAACTTGAGCTAATCCTTTTGCGTGTCTTGCCCAAACGCTCTCGGAGATACTGAACCGTTTTAGTAAAAATTCCCATTCTGACTCCAGAAAGTCTAAAATCGTTATTGAACCAAGTTTCCCATATATTTGTCGTAATTTCAAGCTCGTATAAAATTTTCCCCTCACCTGCTGTTAGCCCTAACGCGATAAACGCTTTTTACCCGATAGTATTTCATCCCCAAACTTTGGGACGATACCAAATTTTTGCTTTTGACGGATTTTTTCTTTGACACCCACTATCTCAGCCGCTATACTTCAGTATTCGCCCGGCTATGGAGGGCAATTCGGAACCGACTTGGGGCCGTGTGGAAGGGAATCTCCTGTAGGTTGATGTATTAAGTGAATTGCTGTTTCTGGTTCAACGCCTGCAAATGTTCCGGGCCGTTGAACATAAAGGGAAAAAACTCTGACGATGCCCGACACCGCTCGAATATTTACAGACATAATCGAGTTAGTCAAAACTCTTGACCCCGCCAACACCCGCAAATGGTTCGACGACCTCGTGGTCATGCGATTCGCCCATGGCCTCCTCGAGATAGGTTGTCCCGATGAGGTAACCGCACAGTTCTTAAACGACAACTGCCGAGGCGCCTTCACCAAGGCCGCTCAAAGCGCCACCGGACACCTCGTCACCGTAAAGTTCGGCACCGCTCACGCGCAAATCGCTCCATCGACCGCCCCCCGACCCGAGTGGGCCGTGAAACTGCATCCCGACTACTCGTTTGAAAACTTCGTCGTCGGCCCTGCAAACCGGCTCGCACATGCAAGCTGCATCGCCGTCAGCCAGGCACCGGGAGTTACATACAACCCCCTGTTTCTCTACGGCAGTGTCGGACTCGGCAAGACACACCTGCTGCACGCCACCTGCCACGAAACTCAGAAAAAATTCCACGGCGCCTCCGTCCGTTTCCTGAGCTGCGAACAGTTCGTAAACGCCTTCATCTCCGCAATCGAAAAAGGGAACCTCCCTGAGTTTCAGTCCCACTGCCGGACAGTCGATATGCTTGTTATCGACGACGTCCAGTTCCTCCGCGAGCGCGAGCACAGCCAGGAAGAATTCTTCCACACATTCAACGCACTCTACAACAACCGCAAGCAAATCGTCTTAACCGCCGACTGTGCGCCCGCTGAGCTGCCCTCGCTTGAGGAACGCCTCATCAGCAGATTCAAGTGGGGCCTTGTTGCTCGACTCGATGCGCCGAGTTACGAAACAAGGGTCGCTATCGTACAGAAAAAGGCCCACCTCCGCGGCCTCGAAATCCCCGAACCCGTCGCCGAGTACATCGCCCACAAGGTCCAGGCCAACATCCGCGAACTCGAGGGCGCCCTCACTATCATCTACGCCACCGCCAAGACCATAGGCGAAGAAGTCTCTCTCGACCTCGCCAAGCGTGCCATCGGCGCAGAAGTTGACCTCCATAAAAATATCACTATCTCTGAGATTATCGACGCCGTTACCGATTATTACGATGTTCGGCTGACCGATTTGCAAAGTAAAAAAAGAAGCCAGTCCATCACCCTGCCCCGCCAGATATGCATGTTCTTAGCCCGCTCTCTCACGCGCCACAGCCTCGAAGAAATCGGAGGCCACCTCGGCGGCCGAGACCACACCACTGTTTTGCACGCCTGCTCAAAAATAAAAGAACTACAAAAAAACGACCCCCAAACCAACGCACAACTCGCAGAACTAACAAAAACCATCACGCAGTCATAAATGTCAGCCCGCGAAGCTTGTCCCTGCGAAGGCAGGGAGCCGGGACCCACATTTTAAATAAGGGCATTTGGCCTGTGGTAAAAGCAATCTGCTCAGTACTCATCCCTTTTGCATACACAGCAGAACCTGCCTGAACGTTGAGATATACCTCTGAATAGCCTGCAGTGAATGATAAGTTTCCCGGCTGGTCTGCTGAACACTTTTCTGTTCAATAAACAACTTATGCAAAATAATTTTTTTGTGCGTTA
>QNBT01000237.1 GCA_003644205.1 Planctomycetota bacterium
CGTATGGCCCTGGCAAGGATTTCGGCATCGATTAATGCGCCGGTGCTTCGTATTTTTATATCGTCAAAGATGCGGCGTTTGTACAGCTTAAAGGCGCAGTCAATATCTCGAATGTTCATCTTAAATACAAAGCAGACGAGCTTTGTCCAGGCCCAGGCGTTGATTTTCCTGGCAAGCCCTTCCTGTCGGTTGAGTCGATAACAAGTAACAATATCGTATTGTTTCATCCTCGGCAAAAGCCTGGGCATCTCGGCGATGTCGAATTGGCCGTCACCGTCGGTATAAAAGACAAGTTCCTTGGTAGCGGCCCGAAAGCCCGACTGCAGAGCCGCACCGTAGCCGAGGTTCTTTGCGTGGTGAACGGCTTTAACGGTATCGTGCTCACCGGCAAGAGTGTCTATAATCTTGCCGGTGCCGTCAGTGCTGCCGTCGTCAACTATGATGATTTCAAAGTCGCCGGTGAGTTTGCCTAAGACATGAAGTGTTTTGCAGACTAATGGCTCTATGTTCGCGGCCTCGTTGTGGCAGGGGAAAAATACACTTATAGAGGGTATCGACGCAAGAGGACCCTGGTGGCTCTGTTGCCCGCTGTTATTATCGAATTCGTGCATCACTATTTACCATCTTGAGCGATTTAACATGCGCAGGCGTTCGCTTTTGTATTCTTTGGTGAGGTTGGAATACTTCTTCAAAAGTTCGGGATTAGTTCGTCGAATCTGCGGGGTCAGGTATTTACCAACGAACATAGCTGCGAGAAGCTTCTTTTCATAATCGCCTTTTTTCGACAGGTCATCTTTGTTATTTATGAAATGTTCAAGGTATCGTTCCATATCGGCTATAGCCGCTTTTTTCAGTTCCTTCCACTTGGCCGCAGAAATCAGTTCCATTATTGATATTTGTGTAGGCCGGATATGGAAAGCTTTACTGAGATGCTCGTAGCCTGCCCGTGCTGCCCGAATGTCAGTGGCGCCTATAAGCAAATGCCCGAGAGTAAGGTTTCTGGCCGATTCGTTTGGAAATCTGGCCTTTTGGTTCAAAACATCAGTTAAGAGCGTTTCGCCTCTCGGGTCGTCGGTGTCCACCCACATACGCTGGTAGCTGTCGATATACACGGCAACCCAGTTCTTGCTTTTCCTTAGCCCCTTTACAAACACAGAATTTAGCTCGTTGTTGGGCATCAGGACGACCCAGACATTGTACCTTTTCATTTGCTGGTTAATCCATTTACCGATTTTGTCATAATCATCATCCGTGAGTTTCCGCCTTGCCAGGCGTGCGTTTTGTACGGTGGGTCCGCCGCTTTTGATATTGTTCCATAACAGAAATTTATCATGGTCGTATGCTGCCTGGGCCCTGCCGTCCATAAAGAGCTGCAACGGAGTTCTGCCGGTTTCGGGGTCGGGTTCCTGGGCAAAAGCGATGGCGCCGCCTTCGGTCCAGTAATTAAACATTCTTCCTGAGATTTTGTTTTCTTTGATGAATCTACCGACGTCGGTAGGCTTTACGTTTGAGGCGGTCATTCGCATAAACACCGAATCGTACTTGCCGTCAACCGGCCAGGGGTCAAGGTATACACGTTTGAATTTCCCGCCCCAAAAGCATCCGAAAAACAGAACGGTTGCGGCCGCTGCGACCCAAAGCGCTCTTTGACAGATTCTGGGCATTTCAGGGACGGCGAACTTCTGCTTTCGGCTCATTTGGATTCTGGCGGCAATCGTGCAAATGGCCTGTTGGACAAATAGTGCCATAACGGGGCACGCAGCCGAAGCCGCAATTGGTATGAATCGTCTTGAGCGCACAGCCATATAGACGGTAAAGGCGGCGATTGTGATTACAGGAAGGTCGATTTTCGGCCATTGATATTGGTCCGAAGGTGCTTGTTCAATTTGTCTCCTTGCACGTTTATCGGCTCGGCCCGGTTTCAGAAACCGCGCGAAAAGCCACAAAACCAGGACAACCCAGGCAATGATATACATTACGAGAAAGGCGGTTTCCTGGCCGACCGGATTGCTCCACTCAAAGGCCGGATGCCACTCGTTCACGGTCCTCCATGACTTAGCATGTTCGCTGAGCGTTATGATAAAGGTATGGGTGAGATTTGTCAGGTGGAACGGATTGAATATAATCATTGCTACAAATGCTGCAAAGCCCGCTCCAATAGTGTGCAGAACACCTCTTTTTCCGATGGTAATAAAACGCCGGCTGAATGGGATAGTAATAAAGTGCATAGCTACGAAAAGCACGCCTACCATAAAGACGTAAAGGTATCCACCGTGGACA
This sequence comes from Planctomycetota bacterium, assembly GCA_003644205.1. GTDB lineage: Bacteria > Planctomycetota > Phycisphaerae > Sedimentisphaerales > Anaerohalosphaeraceae > QNBT01. The sequence continues at coordinate 2,281 of QNBT01000237.1, forward strand.
TTGCACCAAAATACCGTTACCGGAACGACGAGCCATATATACAGGATGTTCCGATATGTCGCCAAGACGAATACCAAAATTAATATTGGTGTGAGCATATTTGAAAAAACGGCGGGCCGGACGTCGATGAATGTTCTTCCAACGAACGGCGCGAAACATGCCCCAACCGCCGCCAGCAGTGGGCAGACGCCGATGATGCGGGCGATATAGTATGTGGCAACCGCTCCGATTAACGTAACTATGAACTTCCAGTATATCAGCGCATCGTAATTGTAATTTCCTTCCGAGCCGAAAGTCTTGGCCAGCCAGAAGAAAAGATAATGCGTGCCCCAGTTTTGATTTATCCAGCCGGTCGGGTGCCAGTATTTGATGGCACCGTGGAGCCACTTCGGGTATTTGGCAAGTTGCTCTTCCGTTGGTCCGGGCTCGTGGGAATTTGCGCTGAAAGGATCGGCTGTATCGACACCGTGATTAGAAAAATGACGCCCACAGGCAAGGGCAACCCACGTGTCTCCTGCGGCGACCATGTGTGTGCACGCATGAAAGCTGAATACAAAAATGCCGGCCCATAGAATTATCATGGGCCAGCCTGAAAAAGCATGTCGTTTTGTTGAGTCTAAGATTTCAGCCATTTTTCAATTCTGTCGAGACCTTTTGCAATCTGCTCAAGCGAGCAGGCGAAACTGAGCCGGACGTTGCCGGGGCAACCAAACGGCGCGCCCGGTACGAGAGCGACTTTTGCCTGCTCCAAAAGGGCCTTAGCGAAGTCCAGGCTTGTATCAACTTTGGTTCCACCAATATTTCGGCCAAGATGGGCTGAAACATCAGGAAAACAATAAAAAGCTCCCGTTGGCACATCACAAAGGACGCCGTCGATGGCGCCGAGCCGCTCGGCCATGTAAGAGCCGCGCTTTTCAAACTCGATGCGCATCTTTTCTACGACATCGGATTTATCTTTAAGGGCTGCGATGGCGGCGTATTGCCCGAACGTTACCGGATTTGATGTCATGTGGGATTGCAGACGCGACATGGCCTTTATCGCTTCAACCGGCCCGGCTGTGTAACCCAGACGCCACCCCGTCATAGCAAACGCCTTGCTCAGGCCGTTGATGGTTAAGGTGCGGTTGTAAGCATCCTGGCTCAAGGAAGCAAAGCTGACGAATTTTGTATCGCCGTAGATAAGCTTTTCATATATCTCATCCGAAAGGACCGTTACATTCGTACCTTCGAGAACTTGGGCAAGAGCGGCCAATTCCTGGGGCGTGTAGCTGAATCCCCCCGGATTGTTCGGAGAGTTTAGCAGCAGCATCGCTGTTTTGTCATTGATAGCGGCTTTCAGTTGTCCGGGAGTAATCTTATAGCCGTCATCTCGGCTGGTCTGGATGATTTTGGGTGCAGCACCGGCCAGCTTTATAGCCTCCGGATATGTTACCCAATAGGGAGTCGGTAAAACAACCTCATCACCTTCGTCAACGGTCGCCTGTATGGCTTCGTAAACAGAGTGCTTCGCACCGATGTTGGCGATAATCTGGTCGGGCGAATATTTCAGGCCGTTATCCCTTTCGAGCTTTTCGGCGATTGCCTTTTTTAACTCGACGATACCGCTTGCGGCCGTGTATTTTGTCTGGCCGGCTTCGAGGGCCTTGACGGCTTCTGCCTTAATAAACTGGGGTGTGTCAAAATCGGGTTCGCCCGCGGCAAAGCTGACTACATCCACACCTTCCGCTTTCAACTGTTTTGCCCGGGCCGTAACGGTGATAGTCGCCGACGGCGGCACGGCCTGCGCTCTTTTGCTGACTTTCATTCTTTTCTGCCTTTCTGGATAATCGGTTAATCATAAATTACGCATTCGACGGTGATATTAAAACAACAATAAATCAGGTGGTCAAGGAAAATGGCTCCAAAAAAGGCCTGTGTTTCTATCGCCGCTTCGCGGCTGGGTTTTTATTGGTTCGCGATTTTCATTCCTGAGGCTGACGCCTCAGGCTACGTATCTTGCACCGCTTCGCGGCTTGACTTTTACTGATTCGCGTTTTCTTTTCCTGAGGCTGACGCCTCAGGCTACGTATCTTGCACCGCTTCGCGGC
>QNBT01000238.1 GCA_003644205.1 Planctomycetota bacterium
ACCCCTTGTGTCCTTCTAATATCGAATAAATTTATGCGGTCTTGCCGATATCCCGAATGAGGGGTAAGTGCTTGCCCCATAAACAGTTAACATTTAGGAGGCAGGGCCTTCGGCTGTGACCTACGCATTAACCGAATGAGCCAGAATCAAAAACTGATTAAAGAATTACGGAGCTTTTTTCGGATATTGTGGAAGTTCGCAGAGCAGTGAGAAATGCGGTTAACCCACCCGGCTGCGGAAAATGGCCGGTTGAGCACACCCTATCTGTGTTATTGCAGAATCTCAAGGCCGATTGCAGTCATGTCCTCGGTTTGGCCATCCCGCCCGGTGCAGTTTTTCGCAAGCGAGCTGAACTCAGACATCATTTGCTCAACCGGCAAGTTAATGATGGAGCAAAATTTGTCCGTAAATGCAAACTCGCCCTGCTCATTACACGCACCGACCAGTCGGTCGCAGCCGTCTGAGTAAATAAGAAGTTTATTGCCCGGCGCAAGTTGCACGGTTTCCTGTTCAAACTCAGCATCGTCAAAAACGCCTAACAACCCACCTCGACTCTGCAATTGTTCCGGAGCCGTGCCCCTCCTTAAAAAGACAGGATAAGGATGTCCTGCGCGGGCGTAAGTTAGCTTCAGCGTGGTAACATTCAGCAGGCAATAGCAGCAAGTTACGAAAAGGCATCCTGTCAGATGCTGAGCCAACATTTTATTGTTCAGGTTCGTGATTACCTCGGCAGGAGCGAATATTTTATATTCATCGCCTGTCGTTTGCCGCATGGTTATGGCCTGCTTCAGGAACATGGTTAAAAGGGCAGCAGGCATCGAATGGCCCACCGCGTCGGCAACATAGAAACCTATGTGCTGCTCATCAAGGCGGGCAATGTCATAGATATCACCGGAGACCCAATCGGCAGGCTCAAAAACCGTCGCCCACCGCAGCGTGTTACTATTGGGAAGCTGGGCCGGCAGGAAATTACGCTGCACCTGCCCGGCCATCCTGAGCTGCTCAACCGTATCGTCGGCAAGAGCGGCAATGTCTTCTCGGCTCGCAGGTTCGGTGATTTTATTTTTATTTTGGGCCATGTTGTTGCCTTTTGTGAGCTAATAACACGAAAAACCAGGTCGTCCCGACGTTACCGCATACCTATTTCGACACGCCAACTTTGCAACTTAACCCGCACCTGCGCAGATTATCGGTATTTGTCGCGATATAGAAGACTGTTCGTTAATTAACAGAGGACAGCGATATTTTCAGAGGTTTGGCGGATTCGGCCTTGAGCCAGACAATCAGGTCGGTCCCTTCAAGCCTGTGGCGATGACCGAAGCGGAAATCCTTGCCGCGTTTGATCTTCTTGCCGTCAACAGTCAAAGTTGCATCCTTTTTGCCCCAGTTTGCGATAACAAAAGCGGGATTAACAACCGGAGATTTCCCGCTTGCCTTTATCAGCACAGAAATTGTCGAATCCTTGGCTGTCAACAAATACGCACGCTGACCGCGGTCGAAACCGGCGCTCGCACAGCCGCTCTTGGCCTCAAGCTCGGCGGGCTGGAGCCAGGACTTTGCCAACGGTATCAACTCTTGGGGGGACTTATTTGACATTCCCTCCATTAAGAGTCTCTCTTCAAAGGGCCTGTCGCCAAAGTCCTCTTTATACGTAGGTAGCGCAACATGGGTAAGGGAACTATGGCTGGTTCTGTCGGGAAAGCTTGCATATCTGCCGTCAGATGGCATCTGGGCAACGGGCCAGTGGTTCCATGTCGGGAAAACCGCGTAGTCGGTAACCTCACCGCCATATACGTTACCGCCCCGGAAGTCTCCAATAGTAAAGGGGTCATAATCCGCCTTGTAGTTGACAACATGAATCTTCTTTCTTCGATAACTGACATCATCAGGCGGCCCGTTTACCCAGTCGTACTTGGCTACGTTTCCCTTAAGGTCGGCAAGCATTAAGGCCGGCTTTGTTTCCAGGACCTGCTCCGGATGCTGGTCGGGCCCGAGAATTGCCATTCCTTCCTGCCATTCGTGACTACGTTCGCCGTTCGTCCACAGGTGCATCGTCTTGACGGACACACCATCAGGATAAATATAGTAGTACCAGTCGGACCAGTCACCCCAGCCGGTGTCTTCATTATAGTTGGCTATTACGTGAAGCACATCGATAAGCGGATATCGCCAGTGCACCACAACTCGCGCGTCCGTGCTCTCGACAATCCTGACATGGTTCGTGTACGATTCCTTGTCGCTCATTGGTTCCTGGCAACCATGGCCGCCGCTCTTGCCCCACGTCTCGTTAAACTCGTTGCTGTACCATTGCCCATTTTCATTGACCATCATCGGGATGTATCCGACGCCGTGCCAGAATACGAATTTTGTCGGCTGTTCGTCGAATTCCACCACGACGTCGGGATGGTCGCTGAAACGCCACAGATTGTCCCAGGTCTCGTAGAATTTCAAATGGGTATAATATGCGCCGAATTCGCCGGTCCTTTTCCCTTCGGGGAGCACACGCTTATCCATGTCGGCAAGTCTTTCGGCTGGCTTGAAGTTCGCGTGCGACCGAGCTATCTGGGCACCACTGAGTGCCGTGTCATATATCCTGACCTCGTCTATCAAGCCATCAAACGAATAGGAGTCCATAAAAGTATTGGCACGCACCGGCCTAATCGGCCTTCTTGGCTTGCCTTTCCCTATCTGGATGTCTTTGGCCGAGGTGACAATATCGGATTTGGCGACGGTTTTGTCTCCCGCCGGCTTTCCATTCACATAGAGGCTCATCTTGCCTGTGCTCTTGTCGTATGTCCCCGCTATGTGGTACCAGATTTTACGTTCCAGATGAACGTTCGATGTCAACTCTTCCCAGGTATCGCCTACTTTGAGTTTCAGTCCGGGATGCCCGAGACCGTCGATTCCTAAAAAGTAGCCAACGTCGTTTTCCTTTTTCAGCACAAATGTAAAATTATCCGTAGGACCGGTCATTTTCTCTAACACCTCAGGCACATCGTCGGCCTGCTGTATAATGGGCACCCAACTCCACGGATAGGCGCCGATTGCAACCCATCCCTCAAGCGTCAGCGCCGAAGAAACCTTCGGGGCCCCGGCCGCCGGCAAACGGATAATAGAGCTATACCCGTCAAACTGCAGCGCCGTCCCTGACACACCCTTTTTCCACAGACTCTTATGTCCCTCGATGGTGCACTTCTTTCCGCTTACACTATCTACCGCAATATCGCCCTTTGCTTCGTCGAACTTCCACCAGGCAACGGGACTGCCCACCGACTTTGTCTTCACCGGTGAACCTTTTGCGGCTTTGGCCCCGCCGAGTGGACTCGGTTTTTGGGTCTTTTTGTCTGCCAAGCCGTCAGGGGTGAGCTTAAACGTCTGCAGAGTTACGTTCCGCGGGTCTCGCCAGTCGTCAATTTTTTCCGTGCCCTGCCTGATGGTACGTACCACGTTACCCGCCGGGGAAATAGCAAAGTACTCATCCACAAACTTTGTGGCATCGACTCCCGTATGCGGATTCTTCCCGCCGAACCGGGGCAGGTAACGCCAATACACTACCACTTCGTTAGGGCCGTCATCAATAATGGCGACGCGGGAGTATGTGTTCACCATGTCAGGCCTTCCGGCCGGTCCGTCACCTTTGCGAGGTATTACCTCCTCAACATAGGTCTTGCCCTTTTGCGTCTCCCAGTAGGGTAGATAACTCGAACCCCGCCAGAACACGAATCTGCCGTCTTCCAGGACGACTACGATGTCGGCGTAAGGCCCGGTCCTCGAATACTTCTCAAACTCCTGGCCGGAGTCAACCTTGGTGTAGTAGGCACGGAACTCGCCCGCTGCAGCCATATCCGATGCCACCACTGCCGCGATGCAAATTCCAATAATACTTAGCCATGCCTTCATTTTTGCCCCTTCAAATTAAGTTTGAATTTTTCTTATTTCACCTCAAACACAAACTCCGTATTAGTCTCTGATTCATACCTGAGACATACCTTCTGCACGCTCACGTGATTGTATGCGACGGAGCCGGTTATGTCAATTCTCAACCACCGGCCCACAGGTGTTAATTGTCAGCGTGGATTTGGCCCGCCTTTTTCAGGGCGACTTTTGTGAGTATGGGACCGACAATCTCGAAGAAAACACACGTAGCCATGGACCTGTACCAGGAAAAAGAACGCTAAAAATAATGATTTCGTGACTTTTCCCCGGGACAAATGCACCCCGGATAACCGGACGCCCATGTGAGATAAGATATTAACAGTTTGACAAAAGCAATTTAAGGACTATTCTTACATTTATAAATTTCGAGAACAGTAACCGGAAAAAACGCTGAAAGAAGCATTAAGTTTTCGTATGCAGGAGTAT
>QNBT01000239.1 GCA_003644205.1 Planctomycetota bacterium
GCTTAACATCCTTAAGCGCCCGCAAAATTCGCGGCTTAATGTGCTGCTTGCCCTCTGTTTTTTCGAGATGCCAGTTTGTTCCGATCTGTATATCAATCTCAAATCCACGAGAACCGTCTCCGAGACGAACCTCGTTGACTATCATAGACATGTCTGGATACGCCGCATTCAAAATCGCCTGCAACTGTTTTTCTGTCATTCTTCTCCCCCAGCTACTAAATTCGCTATTAGCTCTATATTCCTAAGCCGCAGCCGCCATTTCAAAATTGCAAAATGAAAATTCGCCAAAGTATTTCATGGCAGCAATGTCATAGGCAACGGCAGCGTCTAATTCATTATCAAAAAATCCTAAGTGTTTATGTCGCCGATCTACCATAATTGTCGCTCGCCACCTGTCCCTTTGTTTTGACCAACTGACCCCTTTATAACGACTGCTCCCACAAGTAGTGTGCTGATTGCGGATATTTTCTTTTACTGAACACAATCGTAAATTGTCTCGTTGATTATCTAAACCGTTTCCATTGATGTGGTCTACTATAGTCCCATCACCATACGACAACCCCAAAATGTCGCGGTGCATGTAGAACATGGTTTCGCCCACATGTCGCACAGCGTTCCAATTGTTATGTCGCTTGAAAGCTTTCCACGTGTACTGGTTTAATCGTTCAAAATCTCCATCATCCACCAGTGCGACCTTATTCTTCGTCAACGGTATTTCTCGCATATTCCCCTCGTAGCATAAGCCTGACATTCAATGTGCTAGCAATCTCGTCAACATAAAGAGCTTGGATTGAAACCCCCCAACCACGCGCTGCTTTTTGCACAGCGGCTTTAGTATTTTCGGCAATATCGGCAATGTCGCCACATTCGTCAAATGTTCGGCCATTCACATATCCCGCCACAATGCCCCGTGTCAAATTTTGAAGGGCCTGATCGTAGGAATGCACATTCAACAGGGCCATTCGGGCATCTGAAATGGCATACCGCATAGTTAGTGAAATCGTCAGTTCTTTGCCATCTTTGGTTCGTAACGCCTGCGGCATTAAATCAACAACCTGTGGAGCTACCACACAATAACTTATCTGCTGCACCAGCGGCCAATACCACCAATAGCCAGGCCCAATTGATCGCACCCGACTGCCCAGTGTTACCCGAATCCCGGCCTCATTCGGCAGAAGGAACTGCAACCTGGGAAAAATGCTCAGCAGCAATTCGATAAGCTGATTCAGCCAATGCACAAATGAGCTCCTTAAAATAAACTCCCCCTACATATAGGGGTGCTATAATATCGGTCAAACTACCCCAAAAACGCGGGTTCCCCAAATTTTTCTTAAATTTTTTCAGGAAAAAGTGGTGGGTTTGTAAGGATTATAGTGATTATAGGGATAATATTGAAAATAGGTATGGCTGGGAGGTCTCAATCAGGGTAGTCGCACCTTATCGGACGAAAATGCAAGGGTACCACCCCCAGGGGGTCCGATAATGTCGTTCAACATGTGACACACGTTCAAGATAAGGCCAATACATCAGCAACTATGTTGCTGATGCGTCAAATGGATTAAATGGATTTATTATCGGAAGAAAACGTAGCCCTATAATAAATATTATGTTTCATTCACCTTATCGGATGGTGTGTAGCAGCACGGCCCAGTGCGCAAGCACACCATCGTGGTAGAGTAGCATGAGGTGGGTGCTCAGACCCTCAGCCTCACACAGCCCTACACACTCCAACACCAGCATCACATTCCACCATATCATACCCACCATACCCACTATATATTGTGGTCTATCGGGCAAATGTTACTCACCAAACCACAAGATGTAGTAGGGTATAAATGCGCAAATTGGGGATTTTTTGAGAATGTAGGACCAAATTGGTACAACACTATCGATGTCATAGCTTTTTGTCCAAATACCCCTATTTTTACTTTAGATTTTAGCAAATAGGGTGACGGCTCAGTCTTTTATTTATAAGGACTTATGACAGCTATCTCTATTTACTCACCTTTTTTTGAAAAAAGACACTATAGAATCTGGTATACACACATATGTGTATAATACAGTACACATATATTTAATGTGTATGTACCATAATACAGTGTGTATAGATATCTGAGAGAGTTAACTCCCGGATTTCCCATGCCAAGCAAGACACCTGCAAAATCCTCATTTTTGGGCTAAAAACAAAGATTTGCCGCCTCCTGATTGATCTTGAAACCTGAAAGAATAAGGGGGCGATCCCAAGACGCCCGAACATTCAATATAATCGATACAACCGTAAACTGACCGATATTTTGACACCCCTATATGTAGGGAGAAATAATAGGACAAGGTTGGTCCGATAAATCATTGAACTATCAAATTATTCTGGAGGAAGAGATATGGGAAAGAAAAACGAGCACATGTTCTGTAAAGGCGATGGACTATCATTTGGCGGGCAGCATGTCCATTATGCCAAAGGCTATTGCTTCAACGAATATCAAAAAGCCCGCTATCGAGCAAAACATCCAAAGCCCGAAATACCGCCCGTACCACGAATCTGCAAGGGCGACGGCAAATTGTTCAACACCGATACGCACAGACACTATGCAAAGGGCTATTGCTTTGCTGAATACCGCAAAATGAGGTATCAAAAACAAAAGGCTGCAAAGCCTAAAATACCGCCCATGCCGCGAATCTGTAAAAGTTGTGGGATGCCGGTTGAAAATGGGATTTGCAGTAGGTGCGAGCCGTTTATCATGGCCCAAGACGGGATAAAAAAGCTCATACCGGCACAATGCTGGGACTGTAAAACAGCCTTGTGTGAGGACAATTATATAAACTGGGGTTTGTGCCGCAGTTGTTTTCGCCGACGTGCGCGTAACGACACAGTTTACAAATACCTTTGCTGGCGATGTTTCAGCCTTGATCGAAAAACTCTTGTCCGACAGAAATATAGCCTGTGCTCAGAATGTGAAAAGATAATTGAAAATGAGGGCGCACAAAGTCGGCGGAATATGAAAGCACGCAAGACCAGTAGATTTCGTGGAGTGACCTGGAACAAGGCTTGCAACAAATGGCGGGCACAGATAAATCGACAGAATGACAGGCGATATTTAGGTGATTTTGACAGCGAATATGATGCGGCCTGCGCCTACGATGCTGCTGTCGTGCGACATGACTTTACAGCGGTGAATTTTCCACAGAATTTTCAGCTACGTCGAAAAAAATCTTGAAAATTTCCAAATTTCTATTTGACATTCGCCCGATTATCACGTATACTCTAACTGTCGGACGAATGATAAATCAATATTGAGGAGTGAGCCATGAACAAACTCGCAAAAGACTGCAGGATTGAAATACAAATCCGAACCTGTCCGTGGAAATGTGCTGCTGGACCAGAATGGAAAACTGTTGCTACTTTTCACGATTACAAGGCGGCGGCCTTGCATCTCGCGGCTTTGATAAATGAGGTTGACGTTGTCCGCGATTTCTACCGCATTGTAGAAAAATAGCCCACGCTGTCCTTGTAATACCAGCCAGACCTCGCGCTGGCTGGACTTGTGAGGACAGTGGGTTAGCAGATTAAGGGTTAATTTGGGAGCAAAAAATGAGAGACAAGACACTAACACACTGCCGAATCTGTGGCAAGCGAGTAAAAGGCCACAAACCGGCTCCTGGCATACATCCTGTGTGCGACAGCTGCTTCGCCAAGAAGATGGGCGAAATTGGCTATCCCGTGTCAGCCAGGCCAAGAAGGCAGTATGCGTGGGCGATCAGTGATTGACCTGGGTTTGGGAGCAAATCATGCGAATACAACATAACTGGGTAATAGAATGGCTCTATGACGACGAGGTTTTTTTAATGGACGTGGTCAAACTGCCGGAATTTCCTAACCCGGCAGAGATACTCGCCGCTGTTAACAGCCAACTAACGGAAGCAGTAGAAGCGGATGAGTGCCTCATTTACGGGGGATACGGTAAATGGCGCATTGATTTTTTCGACGATGATGCTGAATCAGCGCGTCTGGTGCTTATCAAAAGCAAGGACTGCGGACATTGTGGCAGGCGCAACCAGGACCATTATGTGATCGTTGAAAAAGACGGCCACAAAGTCTATGTTTGTGAAACGTGTTATTTGAAATGGCTGGTGGGTTGAAAGGGTAAAACAATGACACTTCACAGAATCCTGCAAGGAACACTGGTGGCCACGTTTGTTAGCAGAATCACTGGCGACCACGGGCGTATTTACATGGCCCCAGAGAGTCGGGGCTACAAGACGGGCTATCGGCCAAAGGACTTCTTTTGGCTCGTCCCCTTCACAAATAATGGCGTGCCACGAGGAAACTGGCTTGGTATCAGTAGGGATGCACGACGTCGGAC
>QNBT01000240.1 GCA_003644205.1 Planctomycetota bacterium
GAAGGGGCCGAAGAGGTGAGAATCTTAGGCGAGATGCGCGAGGTCAAAGCGAGAATCGTTCAGGCACTTGGCTTCAGCGCCCATGCGGACAAAAATGAGCTGGCCGAGTGGCTGTCATACCTGAAAAAGCCGCCGCGGCATGTCTTTGTGGTTCACGGCGAAACGGACGCAGCGCATCATTTCAGCAAATTCCTGACCGAAACCAATGGCTGGCCCAGTTCTGTGCCGACATACGGCAGCAGTGTAACACTCGATTAATCAGGATACACAATCTCTTTTTATTGATTGCATCGTTTTACTGAAGTGTTTTAGCAGGTAATCTTTTGTCGGGCCGGCAAGGTGGGCCCAGGGCAGGATTTCATCGGTATCAAAGGCCCTTTGGGCACATTCTTCGAGATTCATATTGTGCTGGTTGAATGCCTTCTCCCAGATGTCATAATCGAAACACTCGTCCCACAAATCAAACTTGGCGCCCGATCGCCAGGCGGTTTCGATGACGTCTGACATTCGTCTGTCAGCACGCGCCACGGCGGCTTCCAGTATGCTGCGCTCGATGTTGTGGAATTTGAACCGCAAAAAACCGGCATTTAGCTTGCGCTTGCGCTGCAATATCAGGCTTTTTGCGTCTTGAAAATAAGCTATATCTTTTTGGGTCAGCCATTGAAATGGTGTGTGCGGCTTGGGTACGAGCCAGCTTACGGTAATATTTACCTTGGCCGTTTTTTTGTCAACCCTTTTTCTCAGGCGGGCGATTTGGCAAGATAAATCCACGATCTGTTCAATGTCGCCGTCAGTTTCGCCCGGCAGGCCGACCATGAAGTACAGCTTGACTTTCTGGAATCCGGCCTTGTAGGCTGCTTCGACGGCTGCTAAGAGAGCCGCATCGGTTATGGGTTTATTGATAATTCTGCGAAGTCTTTCATTAGCCGCTTCGACGGCGATTGTCAGGCCGCTTTTTCTGACCGATGTTACCAGTTTCGGTAATAGTTGCAGTTGTGCCTGCACACGCAGGCTCGGCAGCGAGACACCCACATGGAGCGGTTCAAAATATTCCTGCAGACGCAGAACCAGTTCTTCGAGGTCGGGATAATCGGCGGTCGATAGGCTCAGCAAGCCGACCGTGTTGAAGCCGGTAGCATGGTAGTTTGTCTTTGCGATTTCCACGATTTTATCGACACTGCGATACCTTATGGGCCTTCTGCAAAACGTTGCCTGGCAGAAACGGCACCTGCCCGGACAGCCCCGCATAATCTCAACGGTAACCCGCTCGTGCACCGTCTGGGCAAAAGGCACGAGCGGTGCATTCGCAACAGGGGCGTTTTCAAAGTCTTCGACAACAGCGTTTTCAAAACGTAAAGGCAATTGGGGCGGGTTAGGCTTAATCGACTTAATTTTATGAACGGCATACTCAAATTTGTAAAGTGAAGGCACATAAGCGAAGCTGAATTGCTTAGCTGCTTCAATCAGCATATTTTGTTTTGTCGCGCCCGCTTTTCTCTGCTCTTTGAAAAGTTCGACAAGCTCAACGACAGCCTCTTCGCCTTCGCCGAGTATGAATAAATCTACAAATTTGGCTATCGGCTCGGCGCAATTTGCTGCCTGGCCGCCGACAATAATTAACGGGTCATCCTCGGTGCGTGCGTCGGCCCTGACTGGAATTTGCGCAAGGTCAAGCATATTGAGCATGTTCGTATAGCAAAGTTCGTTTGTCAGACTAAAACCCACTATGTCAAAATCGCCGACCGCCGCCTTCGATTCGAGAGTAAACAGTGGCAGGTGCTCTCTTTTCATAATTTCTTCGGCGTCGGTCCAGGGGGCAAAGACCCGCTCGCAGGCGACATAATCCAGTTGGTTGAGCACATGATATATAATAGCAAAGCCGGTGTGGCTCATGCCGATTTCATAAATATCCGGGAAACATAACGCCACCTTCACGTCGCAGGAGGCAATGTCCTTTTTGCTCTGGTTTATCTCACCGCCGATGTATCTTGACGGCCTGCGAACGAAGGGAAGAAACTTCCGCTCGACCTGGTCTTTTAGTATTCGCACTTTTTTCGATTGCATAGCGTCATTATACAACGACAGAGAGATTTATTGAATATGATATCGAGACCAATTAAAATCGATGCATTATGTCTGTCGAAAGAAGGATATCAAGGATATCTTTGACCAAAAGGTATATGTATTCGGCGCTGATAATAGCCGCTGCGGCTGTCGCGGCCTTCGGCATCCGCGCGCTGCGGGGGCCGAGGATGAAAACCGCCAACAGCGGCTACCGCGTTGTGATGGGCACGTTCGCAAACATTACCGCTGTCGCGGCGGATTCTAAAACAGCCCGTGCCTGTGTGGAGGCTGCATTTAGCCGGCTTGAGCGTGTTGATGAAGTGATGAGCGATTATAAAGCCGACTCGCAGCTTTCACAGATCAATCGCGACGCCTTCAAAGAGCCGATACCTGTTGACGACGACCTTTTCAAGGTTTTAGAAATCGCTGTCGAATACAGCAGACAGACAGGAGGCGCGTTTGACGTGACTGTCGGGCCGGAGGTCGAGCTTTGGCGAAAGGCTGAGGAAACCCATGCACTGCCCCCGGAAGCAGAGCTTGCCCAGGCACGTTCGAAGGTTGGATTTGAAAAACTTATCCTTGAAGCCCGGAGCCAAACGGTGCGTTTTGAGGTGGATGGGATGCGTCTTGATTTGGGCGGGATTGCCAAAGGCTACGCAATCGATTTAGCAGTTGAAGCGATGCAAAGGGCAGGCGCTATCGGCGGCTTAATCGATGTGGGCGGGGATGTACGTTGTTTCGGCCCGCCGGCCGATGATAGGGAAAGCTGGCTGGTCGGCCTCCAGAACCCCACTGCCGACGACCGGCTTTTGCTCGTACTGAAGTTGCGGGATATGGCGGTTGCTACGAGCGGCAGCTATCGGCGTTTCGCCGAAATTGACGGCAAGAAATACAGCCACGTCATCAATCCCGCAGCAGGCTCAACCGCGGATGAACTTATAAGCGTCAGCATAGTCGCACGAACCGCGACGGCCGCCGATGCCTTAGCGACGGCGGTAAGTGTCCTGGGTCGGGGAAAAGGATTAGAGCTAATCGATTCGTTAGCTGAAACGGAAGCGTTTTTGGTCCCTGCCGGCGAAACCGACGAGCTTATTCATACCGAAGGAGTGCGCCAGTATGTCGATACTTCGCAACCGGTGCCCGTTTATTCAACAGCATCGAAAGTGGCTGGAAGGTAGGGCGTGATAAATCACACCAATTCAGGGATGATAAGGCAATGGTGCGAAATTTCGCACCCTACAAGGTTATTTCCAAGTGGTTCGAAAAATCTTGGTTGAAAATCTATTGCTGGTAAAGTAAATTCTTAGGCAAAGAGTGTTGTATAATATTATGTTAGAAGCTCTTGGAGACAATGTTGGCTCAATAATAAAATGCCATCCATTAACTGTAAAAAGGAGCTAATTATGTGGACATCGAATAAAATGATAGGACTGTACATTGCCTTGGGCGTTGGGGCGGCTGCGGTTTTGGCATGGGTGTTTGTGGGCAAGACCCTTAGAACAAGGCTCAAAATGGAGAGGGCAATCAGGCAGGACCCTGACATCAATGACTGGCTGGTTGTTTTCGACTGGACGCCGAAGGTGCTGTACATTCCCACTATCGTTGCGTCGATTCTGGCATCGGTGGTGATGTTTTTGAAGGGAACCGGTTTGCCGGTTCTCGGTTCGATAAATCCTGAGGTTATAGGAGGCGTGTGGTTTGCCGTATTCTTCGTGAATTTCCTTGTGGAAGAATATAACATCAGCATCAAGATATTGCTGATAACCCTTGTGAGTCTGGGTTTTTTCCTGTTGTGGCTGCATCTGCTTGGATGGGTGATGGCGTTTATCCGGTTGTTCAAAAACCTTGCATTTTCCATCAGCGCGACCGGTTATCTTCTTGTGGGTATAATAGGGCTGCTGACGATTCTCATTTCCTGGCTCAAGGGCCTTTTCTTTTATGTTACAATCACCCCGAACTATATGAACCTTCAGGAAGGTCCAACGGAGACCGGTGAGCAGATAGGCAGAGAGGATTATAACAGCCGCGTGGACACAAGTGATTTCCTTGAGCGGTTGTTGGGTTTTGGCAGGATAATTATTACCTTCCGCGACAAGAAACGGGAGCCGATTTCACTGCTTGTCTGGCGGATTCAGGAAAAAGCACAGTTGCTCGAGCGTGTCCGCGGCAAATTCGCCATCGACCTCCAGCAACAAGGCCAGCTTCACCAAAGTTGACGGTGAATGAAGGGCATTTATGTCTAAATCGAGTCCATTTGAGGC
>QNBT01000241.1 GCA_003644205.1 Planctomycetota bacterium
AAAGTTGGTAGATAGCAAGGTTATTTTAATTTAACTCTTTTGGATTTAACGCTTTAAGGCAACAGCATGTATCCGTACAATACGACCGCTATCGGGGCCGATAGGGCAACGCGCCGAAGCGACCCGAGCGCCTTGACGATAGGGCAAAGGCCAATTTCGGCTCCGTCCTTTATAACATGCCGGAGGCCCCAATGCGATAAATCTCAGCCGCAAAGCGGCTGCCTGGGGTTTGGCAGTTTTGGGATGATTCTGCCTTGATCATCTACAGAAAAGCCTGAAAAAACTTTTTCACAAGTTTACAGGCTGCTTTTGCCGATATGGTACATACCTTATAGAGTGAAAGCCCCTTACGGCCCGTGATGAGCGGAACCCTTAGCCAAATCGCCTCCGGAAAGTTCGCTACTTGCTGCGAAATCATGCCTGATATTGGGCTAAAATCCCTGCTTTCCAGCTAATCTGGGCGAAAACAACATGCTCAGGAGTGTGGGGTGTCGAAAGACCTACGTTGTGAGCCTAAAATGTGTATAATTATTCTCGGTTTTGATAATGGCATTGACTGTGAGAGTATGCAGGATTATATTAACGTCCCAAAGTTTGGGGATGAAATACTATCGGGCAAAAGCAACGGTAAAGTCTCTTTGGGCACAAGAGAACTTACAGGTTTGTTATCCTGCTGGTAGTTGAAGGAATGGAATAACCTGGCGAAATGGAAATATTACTTGTCGGACTGAACCATAAAACCGCTTCGGTGGATATCCGTGAGCAGTTGGCTTTTGACGAGGCGTCAACTGTTGACGCTCTTGGGCGGCTCAAAGACCAGTATCCAGCCGGTGAGTTTGTGTTGCTATCGACCTGCAACCGTGTGGAATTATATTACGCCGCCCGGAAGGGCACTGTTTGTGGTGCCGAAGAAATGGCGAGATTTTTGTCTGATTATCACAATGTAGCCTTCGGGAAATTTCAGAGGTTTCTGTACATATTATACAATGAAGATTGTGTGCGACATCTTCTAACGGTCACCTCGAGCCTGGACAGCATGGTGGTGGGAGAGCCTCAGATAACCGCTCAGGTTAAGGAAGGTTACAGGCTTGCCTGTAAGGTTGGAAGCAGCGGGAAGGTATTGAATCGTCTGTTTCACTGTGCGTTTAGTGCAAGCAAGGACATTTACACGAGGACGTCAATAACAAACAGGCGTGTAAGTGCGGCGGGTGTTGCGGTGGAACTGGCAAAGCAGCTCTTTGCTGACATCACCTCGGCAAAAATTGTCGTGATTGGCGCAGGTGAGATGGGCGAACTTTTGGTCGAGCACTTGTTGGGCGTCAAATGTAAAGACATAACGGTTGTCAACAGGTCCGGCGCCAGAGCCCAAAAGCTGGCTGGCCGTCTCGGTATAGCCGCCGGGGAGTGGGCGAATCTGGACGAACAACTAATCGGTGCCGATATTGTGGTAGCGGCGGCAACGGTAACACAAGGCTATCTCTTTAATAAGGATACATTCAGAAAGATAATGCAGGCAAGGCGCCGAAGAACGTTATTGGTGATTGACATAGCAGTCCCCCGTAACCTTGAGCCGGCGGTCAATGAAATTGAAAACGTTTATCTCTATAGTATTGACGACCTTGCGCAGGTGGTGGAGCAGAATATCAGACTCAGGGAAGATGATATTGACGATGCGGTCCAGATAATCTGTGAGAAAGTAAGTGAGTTTATGGCCTGGCTCCAGTACAAGGACATAGGGCCGCTTATCGGGCAGATAAAAGAGAGCTTTGAACAAATCAGGCAAAATGAATTGGAACGTTTTTTTGTTGGTAAGCGAAGGGATGCCGATTGTAAAGAGGTTCTGGAGGCCACCGTAGAGCGTATTGTTAACAAGCTCCTTCATTGTGTAATCAGGAACATCAACATTGTGGCGAAGGAACACGGCAGTACTGAAGCAACGAAGTTGGCGGGCAGTATAGCGGCCCAGGCCGAAGATATTGCCGCTGAAGTCAGGAAACAGGTACAATCAGAGATGTGAGCCTTATATAAACGGTATGATAAATATCAGTAAATTATATTGTGGTGAAATTACACCGGGCGACTGGCTCAGATACGGCAAGAGCGGGTCCGGTGAAAGGCCCGGCGACGTTGTACCAAAAGCGGCTTCGGCCAGGAGACCTATTGTTGTCTGGGACATCACCCGACAATGCAATCTCAAGTGCGTGCACTGTTATAATGACAGCGGCGTAGGGAAACCCTTTAACGAGCTTTCCACCGAAGAGGCAAAGAGCGTATTAGATGACCTTGGGCGGTTCGGGGTTCCTTCTGTGCTTTTTTCAGGGGGAGAGCCTTTGATGCGACAGGATTTGTTTGAGTTGGTTGAGTACGCCCGCACAAAGAATCTGCGCTCGGTTATCTCAACCAATGGAACCCTTATAACCGCCGATGTTGCCGGAAGGATAAAACACCAGGGGGTTTCGTATGTGGGTATCAGCCTTGACGGCCTCGGCGATATCAACGACAGGTTCAGGGGAGTAGCCGGGGCATTTGACAAGGCGATGGCGGGCATAAAGAATTGTCAGGCCGCCGGAGTGCGTGTAGGGCTTAGACTGACACTGACCAAAAGGAATATTGAGGACCTGGAAAAGCTTTTCGACCTCTTTGAAGCCGAGGGGATTGAACGAGCGTGCTTTTATCATCTTGTCCCGAGCGGCAGGGGGGGGGATATGGCAGTAGAAGATCTCACCCATGAACAAAGCAGGGGCGCTATTGAGACTATACTGGCCAAGACCGGGTATTTCAAAGAACTCGGTCGAAAGACCGATATACTGACTGTAGATAATCACGTTGACGGCGTGTACCTGTATATTAAGCTGCTCAAGGCCGACCCCGCCCGTGCTGCAAAGGTTTGGGAGTTATTGACATGGAATGGAGGTGGATTAAATAGCAGCGGCGTTGGAATCGGGTGTATAGATTACAATGGCAAGGTTCACGCGGACCAGTTTTGGGGGCACTATGATTTAGGTGACGTCCGCGAAAGGCCGTTCAGCCGTATATGGACGGACCCGGATGAACCACTGTTGAAGGGTTTGAGAGATCGCAGGTCGTACATCAAAGGCAGGTGCAGGCTTTGTAAATTTTTTGCCGCCTGCGGCGGGAGCCTGCGTGTTCGGGCCGATTTACACTTTGGTGATCCATGGGCACCGGATCCTGCCTGTTATTTGACCGATGAGGAAATTGGAGCCGATGAAGACACTAATGCCGAGCTGGCACGCTGCCAGGAGGTATTTCAAATGCCTTCGTGAATGTGAATCGAGAAGGGGGGGGGACAGGATTAACTGTGAATACGGATATAACCGACATCGATAGCGACAGACAGCCCCGGTTTATGCATAACGTTCTCGGCGAACAACTCAAATGGCTGATAAAGCTGAGGTGGTTTGCGATTTTGGGTATTGTAACTACCGCCTGGATATGCACGAACGTTTTTTCCTGTGCTCTCGGGCGCCGGACCTATTTACATTTGTGCCGGATTACTTTTCGTTTGTAATCTGTTCTATCTTTGGATTGTCACCGGGCGAGGCAAACCAACACGCCTTGGAAACGTAATCCTTGAGATGGTTCAGTTGGATGAGAACCCATTTATAAGAAGATGCTTGTTTCTGCTCCCACAAGCTGCACTATGGCTCCAGATTGGGTATTGTAATTTCCAATGCCTATCGGTATATTACGGGCTAAGTGATTACTGTATGCCCCGAAAATGGCTTCCGGGCCCGGGGGCGAGATTGGATGTTGATAAGAGTCATTAGGGGATATCGATGAAGTTCAGAGGCGGCTATAACATATTGCTTCAGGGTAAACCCGGCCGCTTAATAGAGACTCCGCCCGAGCCGGAGGTGCTCTATATTCCCTTGCGCAGCAGGCGATTCGAGTTTGCCGAGTTGTCCGTTAAGGAGGGTCAGCGTGTCGAGGGTGGGGATGTCCTGGCCAAGGACCCCGAAAACTTCTCGGTTCCTCTGCTGGCTCCGAGGGCGGGCATTGTTCGTCTTAAGGCAGCTAAGGGCCATATAGTCTTGGAAGATATCTCAAAAACCGAGTTTGCCTACGTTGAGCATGGCCGGCTTCCTCATATTGTCCGGGAGATGGGAGAGGCGGGAATCAAGCGGTACAAACTGCTTTCGCTTGGTGCGTGGCAATTCTTTTCCGATGCCTATACAGGCGCCTTGCCTGACCCGCTTGGCACTCCGCAGGCGGTAATAGTCTCAACACTCAGCCTTGAGCCGTTTGTCGCCAGAGGTGATGTGCAGCTTCAAGAGAGGCTGCTGGATTTCACCCGAGG
>QNBT01000242.1 GCA_003644205.1 Planctomycetota bacterium
CGAATCAGCCGGATTGGCGACCAGTTTTATATAACGTATAAGGTCGTCAGCGAGTACGGCATTTGTACGGGTTTGCTTAAAACCGGCGATTTTGAAAAGTTTGAAAGATGCGGCATTATATTTTGTCCCGAAAATATCGACGTAGTCCTCTTTCCAGCCAGAATCGGCGGCAGATTTTACGCCTTGACCCGGCCGGTGCCGATGCACATCGGGCCGCGTGGAGTGTGGATTGCCTCTTCCGAGAATCTTACCGATTGGGGCGGCCATAAGCCTGTTATTATGCCAAGAGTCGGCACATTCGACGGCGGCAAAACGGGCGCAAGTTGTGTGCCGATAAAGACAGAGGCCGGGTGGCTGGAGATTTACCACGGCTCCGATGAAAACGATAAATACAGCCTTGCAGCGGCCCTTTTGGATTTGAATGACCCCTCCAAAATTATTGCCCGCGCCAAAGTGCCGCTGATGCAGCCGGAGGCTGATTACGAGGTGAAGGGCTTTTACGGCAATGTCGTCTTTTCCTGCGGGGCGATTGCCAAAGATGATGGGACAGTTACCATTTATTACGGCGCCTCGGACGAGCTGACCGCGGCAGCAACCACCACAATCGATAAAATCATGAGCACGATGGAATAATTGGGTTTGTTTGGGTTTGGTGCCTTTAGGCACGTAGGATCTGGGTTTGATCCGATGGGTGAAAGCAAAAAGGATGCTTTGCGAGTCAATTTTGACAGCAAATTAAAGCTCGAATTTCACGCCAGTGAAAGTCACCAGTGATGCGGGTTTGTTAGCATACAGAGAGATAAACGATGCATTTGGATTGACAGAGATGGCGACTTGGAAACTCACAGATAATCGAACTGGAAGAAACACACAGCATAGTTCACTGCGTTGCTGCGTCAATCAGTTTACAGTCGGTTGGCAGGGTATGAAGATATTTGGCAAAATTATTTGTGCTGTACGGAGAAAACTATGTTTTTTAAACGTGTAGATGGGAAATGTCGGATTATATTCAAAGCGATTATGCGCAATACAGTTTTAGGCTGTTCGCTTATTATATCAATAGGCTACATGAGCGGTTGCACCCGTATTCCTGGCACTTCCACGACACCGCCAAACATTATCGAGGAGCAACCGCGCTGGGCTGCGTATCGGGACATGGCGCGGGCTTTCGCGGAAGAAATGATTACTCACGGAACGGATCGGTATGGTTGGGCGACTTCGCCTCAGTTCGCGACGATGTTGATGCGCACATATCCACCTACCCTGCCGCCGGATCCGGTCTTCTTGACGGATCCCAAGCCTGGGCAGAGCCGTTCTATGGTGGAGAATCTGCCGAATATTTACAAGGGAGCGAATCGGGCGCACAAGATTACGTACCGGGGCGGCGACGTGGCGGATGACGCCGGTCTCTATCAGCTCCTATATGCCATGGGCAAAGAGCCCGGCGGCGAGCGGTATAAGGCCGCGGCAGATGCCTCAATACAGTGGTTCTTAGCGAATACGCCGATGCACAACGGCTTATTGCCCTGGGGCGAGCACACGGGCTGGGACTTCCGCCGGGAACATTTTGATTACGGGTATCCCTATGATAAGAAACATGAGTTTGCCGGCTCGTGGCCGCTTTGGGAGAGGTTTTTTGCATTGCAACCGCACGGCGGCGAAGGTTCGACAACGGTCATGGAGCGCTATGCACGTGGCGTGTGGAAGGGAGCGATTGGTTATCAAGACGGCAAACTCGTTTACTGCCGCCACGCGTCTTTGGTGGATTTTGAACGCCCGACGTATGGGGAGTGGGCGCTGTATGGGATGTTTCCCCGGCACGGGGGAAATTATTTGGAGCTGTGGTCTATTGCGCTTGTAAGGTCCCACAATACGGAATTTCGAGAATGGATGGCCCCGCGTATAGGGCAATTCTTATCCGCGCTCGCCGGGCAGATTGCGGCTCACGGCTATCCGATTTATCACTTCAGGGGGGATGAGAATATCTTCAATGGCCCACAAGTCGCCTCAATGGCGGTAGATTTGGTGGAGGCTTCGCATCGCCTGCAACGCGACTATCCGACCTTGGCTTTGGAGGCACTTCGCTTGGCGTGCCTGTCGCAGGAGCCCCTCATAACGCGCCGCGCCAATTTGCGCGCGGAGGAATTGTATCGCTTATGGCAACTCAACGAAGGCAGTCCGAATACCGCCAAACGCGCTGCGTATTTTCGGACCCAGCTCATTGCATTGGCAGATTCGCTGGCGGCCTTACCGGTCTTGCCGGAGCGCCCGATCAAGGAGAAGGTCGTCGGTCAGACGCAAAGCGGACGCATCCCCGAGCAGTATGCCAAGACAATCGATGCACTGCTGTTGGCCGCACAGAGCAAAGCAGGACGGGGAGCGGCCTTCTATCTGGAGCATGCAAGCCGGTTCGCCCAAGAGGCGATGGGCATGTTTATAGATGGCGATTCGCCCTTGCCTAAATCGCTGGATCGCGTGCCAATGCTACTCGACGGCACACCGTTTCCGGCCTTCTATCATTCGTACCTGGGCGGGGATGACTTAATGTGGAGTTTTTGGCGTTTGGCGAAGGCACTGGAGAAAGTAAAAGGGGGCAGGCCCTAATGGCACTGTCGTGGCTAAATCATTGGTTTTCCAGCAGTTAAAGGTTGCACCCGTTTTTGAGCGATCAGATTGAATTGGTCCATGTTATAAGCCGGCAATATCGTCCAGAATTCACGGCGAATCATATCCGGCGATTTGCAGCGCAGATGGTCCAGATTCAACGATTGTTTAATAGTAATTTCCCCCGGCAGGAATAATTTAGCCTTTAGAAATCCGCCGGTTTTGCCGAATTCGGCAAAAGGCATCAAGCAGCTTCCCTTCAGCCGGGAAGCTGCTTGATGAGATTTTTTGATTTTTTAGCCTGTGATTTCGATTTTTTTGGGCTTTGCTTTTTCAGATTTGTTCACTTTAATCGTCAGCACACCATCTTTCATTTCGGCTGTGATGCTGTCTGCATCCACATCATCCGGCAAGGTAAACTGCCTTCGATAGTTGCCAAAGCGTGTCTCCTGATAAACAACATCCCCGAAAGATTCCATACTTACATGGCCGACTACACTTAAAGTGTTTTTCTCTGCCGTTATATCCACATCTTCTTTGGCCACACCCGGCATGTCATATTTCAGAATCACTTCATTTTCAGTTTCACTTATATCAACCGCAGGTACGAAATACTCCGGCCTTTCTTCCCTGCGAGTAACCTCGGTTTCGGTTCTTTTTGCAAGTTTTTCTTCAGGAGCCATTTCATTGACCTCCTTTCTGTTGTATTAAAATTTTAACCAGCCCTTACTACTTTACGATTTGATTTTAATTTTCTTGGCCCTGGCTTCCTGGACCTTTTCCATTTCTACACTCAATAAGCCGTTTCGGTATGTAGCCTTAACCGAATCCGGGTCAACAGTATCAGGCAGCGTAACGGTCCTTGTAAATGTTCCGGCAGCCCTTTCTTTTCTGTAGAAACGTTCATTTTCAGCGGCTTGCTCTTTGCGTTCGCACTTTAAAGTGACCGAGTCTCCAAGCACTGTGAGGTCTATGTCTTTGGCCTCAAGGCCGGGCAGCTCGGCTACAAGTACCGCCCTGTCGTCCTGATTGTATAGATTTATCGGTGGGAAAGTCCCTCTTGGAACGCTCCGCAGACCGATAGGACGCCCCACTGCTCCAAACATTCTGTCGAACTCTTCCAGTGTCTTGGCTACATCAAAAAATGGATTCCAATTGTCGAATAACATAGTACAGACACCTCCCTTCATGACTTGGTTTTTTCCTGCTTTTTTATTTCTTTTCCTATTTTCCTGTCAATTTCCACCATCCTGGCATCCTGTTCGGCAATCACCGACAACCTATCCTTCATTCCCAATTGCTCTGCAACTTCATCAAGTCGTTCCTCAGCGACTTTTTCATAGACGGCGTTGCCCAATTCTGCCAACAGTCTTGTAAGCTGCGTTTCATAACGCGATTTCTCACGACGTGCCCGGGTAAGCTCTATACTCTCGCCGGCTTTTTCAGTAACAGCATGTACCGCTGCAAGCGAAGCATCAAACCCGGCTTCCATCCCGCGCTGTATTCTATCCCATAACTTCATAGCAAAAACCTCCTTTCGTTCTTAAATTTTTCAAATCAACATTATGTTTTTCACAACCATTTTTTCGCATTTTTCAACGTTGCAAAATGTGTGCCAGAAAAAGCCTACCAGCCCTAAGTGCCTGTGGAAAAAAGACATACAAGCCAGGCTGCATCCCGGGGAAATACCA
>QNBT01000243.1 GCA_003644205.1 Planctomycetota bacterium
CACCGCCCAAATCGCCCGGACACGCCGGGATATTTTGAACAGCGAAGCGAAAGTGTCCGAACTTTTTGTAGCCAAAGACAACGCCGGGCGGATGAGCACACAAATGCACGAGCGGATAAGCACACTGCTGGCCGAACAGAAACAACTCGAAGAACGGCTCAGAGAAAATCGGTCGGCCCAGGCCGGGATTGAGCAGCAGATACACGAGGTCGAACTGGAGCTGACTCAATTAGCAGTGAAGATTGAAGACCTGACGCAGCGGGTGGCCGAAGAATTGCAAATCGATTTAGCCGAGGCGTATGAAGACTTCCAGGCCGAGGAGGTGGACTGGGACAAAATTCGCACCGAGATAGGCGAACTTAGGGGCAAGATCGAACGATTAGGCAATGTGAACGTTGATGCTATCCAGCAGCAGGAAGAACTCCAGCAGCGTTATGATTTTCTGACCGCCCAGACCGAGGACCTGACCAAGAGCAAGAACCAGCTCGAGCAGTTAATCAGCAGGATTAACAAGGAAAGCAGGGCCAAATTCCAGGCGACATTTGACGAGGTCAGGAGTAATTTCCAGGAAATGTTCCGTAAGCTCTTCGGCGGAGGCAAGGCGGATATTTTCTTAGAGGACCCGTACGATATTCTTGAGTGCGGCATCGAGATAATTGCAAGGCCACCCGGCAAGGAAACCAGAAGCATCAGCCTGCTAAGCGGGGGGGAAAAGAGCCTGACCGCGATGGCACTGCTGTTTGCAATATTCAAGACCAAGCCGTCCCCGTTTTGCTTTCTTGACGAGGCCGATGCGGCCCTGGATGAGGCCAATATCGAAAGATTCAACATGATAGTGCAGGAATTTCAGAAGAATTCGCAGTTCATCATCGTTACCCACTCCAAGCGCACAATGAGCATTGCGGACGTTCTGTTCGGCATAACGATGCAGACCCAGGGCGTCAGCAAGAAGATCAGTGTAACTTTTGACAAATCTGAAACCGAAGTCGACCTCGCCGTGGCATAGGCCGGCGGTGTTGCAATTCACTCTTGAAAACAGCAGGCTCAACTGCTAATATCCATCACCAACTCAAATGCTAATGAAGAAGGTATAGAATGATTGAATATCTTGACAAGCGAATACTCGACAACGGTATGGTGGTTCTCGCTGAACCGATAGAAAATATCGGCTCGGTAGCGTTTGTTTTTCTGGTTCCAGGCGGAGCGGCAACTCTTCGCCCCGGCTGCTGTGGCGCCGGAGCGGTCATCACCGACTGGCTGTTTCGCGGGGCCGGCGACAGAGACAGCCGCCAATTGATAGACGCTCTCGATGGGCTGGGTCTTCACCGCGCCACTTCCGTAACAAGCAGCCATATCTCGTTAGGAGCGGCTCTTGAGGCAAGTAACCTGGCCGAAGCGCTGAAGTTGTACGCCGATATCATATTAAGGCCGGCCCTCGACTCGGAGCAGTTTGAGTTGTCGAGGCAATTGGCCATTCAGGGCTTGATGGGCCTCGATGATGACCCCCGGCAGAAGGTAATGCTTAATCTCTGCGAGAAGTTCTTCCCGGCTCCTTTGGGAAGCTCGCCGATGGGCAAGCTCGGCGAGCTGGAGAACCTTAGTGCAGCCGAGACCACGGCCATTGTGAAAGAAAGCTTTTATCTGCCCGAGACAATTTTTGCAGTCGCGGGTAAATATGATTTCGATGCGGTATGTAGTCAGCTTGAAGAACTATTTAACGTTGCCCAGCCCCAGGCCCATCGGCATATTACGTTGGGCCAAAGAGGCCCGAAATACACGCACGAACAGCATGACGGCGCTCAGGTGCATATCGGGCTGATGACCCCAACGGTTACTATTGCAAGCGACGATTACTACAACGCTATGGCTGCGGTGTCGGTCCTTTCGGGCGGGATGAGCGGCAGGCTTTTTACCGAGGTGCGCGAAAAGCGGGGACTGTGTTATGCGGTAGGAGCAAGGCATCATACCCTCAAGGAATTTGCCGGTATCAGTTGTTACGCCGGTACGACACCGGACAAGGCGCAGGAGACCTTAGACGTAATAACGGCCGAGTTCAAGAGGCTCTGCGAAGGTATCAGCGCTGATGAGATGCAAAGGGCGAAAGTGGGCCTCAAAAGCTCGCTGATAATGCAAAGTGAGTCAAGCAGTGCAAGGGCGGGCGGGATAGCGAGCGATTATTATCTTTTAGGCAGGGTCAGGCCTCTTAAAGAGATAAAGAGCAAACTCGATGCAACCAGTGTTGATTCGGTTCTGGCCTTCCTTGGGGCCAATAAGTTTGCAGACTTCACCGTCGTAACAATCGGGCCCAAGCAGGTTGAGCACGGGCGGGATGAATAGGCGGTGTGGCACCCTTTTCTCCGAAAAGGGTGTTGCCCAAAATTGAAGTATATTGGAAAAAAAGGAAATATGGAATTTGAGCATACAACTTTGTCCAACGGGCTGACGATTGTCGGCGAGATAAACACCTCGGCGCTGTCGGCGGCGGTCGGTTTTTTCGTCAGGACAGGCTCGCGCGATGAAACGAGCGACATCAGCGGCGTCTCGCATTTTCTCGAACACATGATGTTCAAGGGCACCGATAAACTCAGTGCCCTTGACGTGAACGAGGCGTTTGATCGGCTGGGCGCCAAATACAACGCCTTTACGAGTGAGGAGAACACCGTTTATTACGCCGCGGTCCTGCCGGAGTATCTGCTTGAGGTAACCGAACTGTGGAGCCGGTTGATGAGGCCGTCGCTTCGACAGGATGACTTTGATATCGAAAAAAATATCATAAAAGAAGAAATAGCGATGTATAAAGACCTGCCCCAGTTTGATGTAATGGACAGATGCAAGACCCTGCATTTCAAAGACCATCCGTGCGGACATACCGTCCTGGGGACCGAAGAAAGTATAACAGCCCTCTCAGCCGAGCAGATGCGCAATTACTTCGCCAACCGTTACGCCCCCAACAATATGGTGTTGGCCTGCTGCGGCAATTTCGACTTCGATAAGATTTGCTCGCTGGCCGAGGCCGAATGCGGCAAATGGACACCCAGCGAGGTGACGAGGGAACTGAGCTTCTACCCAGGCAGCAAAGACAAGCAGCGGGACAAAAAGGCAAACCTTATGCGGGAACATATCTGCCTCGTGAGCCCGGCTGTGGCGATGCAGGATGAAAGGAGATTTGCCACTTCACTATTAGCGATGATAATAGGCGACGGTACCGGCTCGCGCTACTTCTGGGCACTGGTTGACCCGGCAATAGCCGAAATAGCAGCGATGCAGTATGAGTCGATGGACGGCGTTGGGGTTTTATACAGCTACATCCGCTGTGGAAGCGAGAATGTATCGAAAGTCGCCGAGATACTCCAGAGCATATTCAAGGATTTGACTGCCCGCGGCGTTGGTGAAGATGAGTTGCGAAAGGCCCAAAACAAGGTCCTCAGCGCCCTTACCATCAAGTGTGAACAGCCGATGGGCAGACTCATCAATCTGGGATTCAACTGGGTATATCTGAAGCAATATCGGAGCATGGCCGACGATGTCCGGGCCGTTAAGACGGTAACGGTTGATGATGTTAACTCCATCATTACTGAATTTAATCCGGGAGACTTCACACAACTGTGTATTGGTCCGCCTGCAGATTAGGCTTGACTAATTTTGGCCCATACGTTAAACTTGCATGTGGTAGGAGGATACCGTGGAAAAGGCTCAAGAAACACAAATCGACGCTGATATCCTGCAATGCAGGGCTGACATCCTTCGTGCACACCAGGCAGTTACTGCAACTGTGAAGGAAGAAGCCTCCGATGCCGCTACAGCCACAACAACCCATGTAAAACCTACCGAGAAAAATCCCGTCAAGGCCGGGGCTGCGGATAAGGGTGAAGAACTAACAAAAAACGCAATCAAATCCGGGCCAGAGCCTCAGTTGAAAGAGGTCGGCGCTGCTCCAGTCGAGCTGTCTGGGCAGCAGACGCAAAACCAAATGGAGCAGGAAGCAAAAATGTCGGCCCAAAAAGCTGAGGCCGAGGCCAAAGTCGCTAATGAAATGGCCGAACAGGAAGCTGCTGCCAGAGCCGAAGCCCTGGAGAAAGTAAAGGCCGAGCAGGAGCTCAAAGCCGCCGCACAGATGGCCCAGGCAGAGGCAAAGGCCGCTCGAATAAAGGCTCAGGCCGAGGCAAAAGCCGCGGCCCAAAAGGCCGAGCAAGAGGTAAAGGCCAGAATGGAGGCGGAAGAAAAACTCAAAGCAGAATCCGAGGCCCGAGCTAAAGCCGAAGCCGAGGCCAAAGCTTTGGC
>QNBT01000244.1 GCA_003644205.1 Planctomycetota bacterium
AAAACGCGATTGGGTATCTTGAGACGTTTTGCGCCGAATATCCCGAGCACAGGTGGCGAGCTAAGGCGATGTATGATTTGGCGGGGGCGTTGAAATTGTAGATTGAATATTTTGTATTGTATATTGGTTTGAGGTTCTTCCCCTTCGACTGCGCTCCCTCCTTCGCTATCCTCCTTCGCGTAAAGCTTCGTAGGACAGGCAGGGTTAAAGTTCATTCAGAATAACCAAAAAGGTTTATCGGTAGATGATGGCGGTAACTTCTTCGATGGTTCTGATGATGTGTTGGGTATCGGCGGGGTCGGTAAGAACGGCATCGAAGCCTTTCTTGTGAAGGGCAATGACTTCGGTCTCGCCGAGCTTATTGGCCATGGCGATGATCTTTGTGCCGCTCAGGTCTTCATTTGTCCTGACATATTTGCAGACCTGGCCGGCGTCGATGTCGCGCGCCATCAGATTAATCATGATGACATGCGGGACGAGCTTTTGCGCGATCAGGCCGGCGTCAAAACCGTTCTGTGCCGTCTGGACTTCGTAATTTCTCCTGGTCTGCAGCGCGTTGGCGAGGTTTTCGGCCCCTTCCCAGTCACTGTCGATAACGAGAATTCGCATCCTGCCGACTTCAATAGCATCGGTGGGGATGTTGTGGGCCTTCATAAAGCGGATGAGTTCGCTGGTGGGGATTCTGCGATCCCTTGAGCCTGGTATGCGGTAGCCCTTTAACTGGCCGGAGTCGAACCATTTAGTGACTGTACGCGGGGCCACATTACAAATCTGGGCGACCTGCCCGGTCGTTAAAACGTCTTTTCTCTTTTGCATATCGAAGTACCCATATCCCGATGCCGTAAATCGGACAAAACACACAACTCCATGGGATTGGCCCGGCAAAAAGTATCCGCAAGAATACCTCTGCCAAGAACTCCCAGCGTGATTTTAATCGGCGCAATTGGGGGGCAATTTCAGTTAGAATCGGTAAAAAAGTGTTTTTTTTTCGTTGCGGGCGAGGCTTTAGTACCAGCCGGTCCCATAATAAGTCGGTGCGTGGTGGTTCTTTGGCTAAGCGATTGTGTTTGGGCGCTAAGCGACCGACAAGTATTATTATGCCGACTACGGAGTCGTTTTGGGGTTTTGGACGTTGAAAACCTTATAATTTGAAAGGATAGAGCAGAAGGGCTCAATCTTTGAAAATAAGGCATTAGCTACAGTTTTTTCTTGACCGGCGCGGAAAATCCTGTATGATAGATAGCAAACTGGTAGTAAAGCTATAAAGAACGCCGGCGACATAAGGAAAGGGCGAAAGGCATTTTGGCAATATAGAGGTAACGGACTTTGCCAAGTCCAAATTTTCCGAAGCGTCGGTGAGTATGGTGATTTGGAAATCTGTGGATAAAAGCGTTGACCGGCCAAGAAACGGTTGGCTTAGTGCGGAGAGTAATTTGACCGGTTTGTCAGGAAAACAAGGTTTATTGACACAAAAACGGTGGGTTCTTATATAGATTACCTGCGCGCCATGTCCGCTTTCCTGAAATAGATTATACCGACCATAGAGCATTTCTTTGTCAGCTTTTCCTGCCATAGGCCCAGGTGCCTTTGCATTTGAGCGGGCGCCGAATGACTATTGATTGAACGGTCTTAGTGGAAAGGTAAGGACGATGAACATACCCGAACAGATTGATACGATATTTATAGGGATTTTAGGTGTTATCTCCGGAGGGGCTCTTACGGTTCTGCTGCAGCAGCTTTTTTTCAGAAGAAGGGCAAAGAACGCAGAAGAATATATGCAGAGGCGGTTGGAGGACGCCAAACGCCAGGCGGAAAACATTGTGAAGTCGGCCCAACTGGATGTGGCGGCGGAAATAGTCAAGAAAAAAGAAGATTTTGCCGCCGAGGTGAATCAGACGCGGTCGCAACTTCGCAGCCAGGAGAAGCGACTCAGTAAGCGTGAAGATGTATTGGATCGCCAGGGAGAACAACTCGTCCTGCGCGAGAAACAATTAAGGGAAGCCGAGCGTGAATTGGACAGGAAAAGACAAAGTTGTGAGGCAAAGAGTAAACAGCTATCGAACCTGGTTGCCCAGCAGAAGAATCAACTGCTGAAGATTACCTCAATGGATATTGAGGAAGCCAAGAAGCTTCTGCTGACTCGTCTTGAGGATGAGTGTGAACATGAGATGAACGCGTTAATTCAGCGTAAAATCAGTGAAACCGAGGAGAGAGCGGAATCAAAAAGCCGGGAGATTATAAACACCGCTATTCAGCGATACGCGGCGGAACAGACGTGCGAGGCAAGTGTATCGACGGTGGACATTCCCAACGACGAAATGAAAGGCAGAATTATCGGCAGAGAAGGGAGAAACATTCGTGCATTCGAGAAGGCCACCGGTGTTGACGTGATTGTGGATGATACACCCGGTGTTATCGTTGTGAGCGGCTTCAACCCGATAAGGCGGGAAGTAGCCAGGCAAAGCATGGAGAGGCTTATTCAGGACGGACGTATTCATCCGAGCCGAATTGAGGAATTAGTAACGCAGACGAAGAAGGACGTGAACCAGAAGGTTCTGCAGATTGGCAAGGAAGCGGCGGTTGAGGTGGACGTTCGGGGCCTTAATAACAAGATTCTGTCGCGTATAGGGTCACTATACTACAGGACGAGCTATGGACAAAACGTGCTTCGGCACAGTATAGAAGTCGCGTTCCTGACGCAGGTTATGGCCGATGAGCTGAATCTTGACAGCGCTATAGCAAGGCGGGCGGGATTTCTGCACGATATCGGCAAGGCGATGGATCGCGAGATGGAAGGAGGTCATCCCACAATCGGGGCAAATTATCTGAAGCGGTTCAGGGAGTTACCTGTGATATTAAACGCCGTTGAAGGTCACCATGGAGATGTTCCTGCGGATAATCCTTATACGCCGCTGGTGGCTGCCGCTGATGCAATCAGTGCTTCCCGGCCCGGTGCACGGCGTGAAACACTGGAAAGATATATAAAGAGGCTTGAAAAACTGGAGGAAATTTCGAGTGGATTCAAGGGGGTGGAAAACTGTTACGCGATACAGGCCGGCCGTGAAATACGCGTGATTGTTGATGCCGAGAATGTTAACGATGAATCCGCCATGAAAATTGCCCGCGATATCGCCAAGAAAATCGAAGAAGAGATGACCTATCCCGGCGAGATTAAAGTAACATTGCTTCGGGAGGTTCGTTGTATTGAATACGCCCGCTGAAAAATTTCTATTTACGATTTTCTATTTATTCTTGGTATCCGGGTTCTTCGTCGGCGGGTTGGGGCTTTAATATGAAAATAAACATACTGTTTGTGGGCGACGTCGTTGGGCGTCCGGGCAGGCATATCCTTTCGCAGAAGTTGCCTGAGGTGGTGCGGGAGAAAAAGATTGACTGTGTAGTAGTCAATGCGGAGAACGCGGCGGGTGGCTCCGGTCTGACGACCCAAATCTATGACAAGCTTCTTAAATACGGCGCCAACCTCATTACGCTTGGCGACCATGCGTACCGCAGGAAGGAAATTATCCCGATTTTAGAGTCGGCGGATAATATCGTTCGCCCGGCGAACATGTCGCCGGCGGCGGCGGGCAATGATTTTGCGTTATATCAGACGAACAAAGGTGCAGTTGTGGGTGTGGTGGCGCTAATCGGCAGGATGTTCATGAAGCCTGCGGATTGTCCATACGCCAAAATTGACGATATATTAGGTCGGCTGGGGCGCGAGGCGGATATAATTGTGGTTGATATGCATGCCGAGGCGACCAGTGAAAAGGTTGCGATGGGTTACTATCTCGACGGGAAGGTCAGTTGTGTTTTCGGCACGCACACGCACGTAACGACGGCGGATGAGAAAATCCTGCCCAAAGGTACGGCATATATTACGGATGTGGGAATGACGGGGGCGCATGATTCGGTTTTAGGCAGGAAAACAGAGAGTGTAATCAAGGCGTTTAGAACACAGATGCCTTATCCGTTTGAGATAGCTACCGGCGACGTCCGAATGAGTGGGGTTCTGGTAACGGTTGACAGCACGACCAAATGCGCCGAGAATATCGAGCGGATTCAAATTGCCGAGACTGTCGCCGAACATGTCAGCTATGACAGCGATGACGGCCGGCGGGAGTACTACAACAACGGCTTCTAATCGGCTTCTATTGATAATTGAATAATAAAATAAACATTTTACCGAAAATCCTAAATCCTAATATCAAAACTCTAAACAATATCGAATTACCAAACTACAAATGATCAAAACAGTGCCCTTTGACCAGAAAC
>QNBT01000245.1 GCA_003644205.1 Planctomycetota bacterium
CTAACAGCTCTATGAGTGTGAATCCTTTTCGCCTGGACATCTCAGTTCCTTTCCGTTTTTTGTCAGTTCAGTCATATTTTGTCAACAGGTTTTCAAATTTAAGGCTTTACCACATATAATATTATAGGTGGACAGGCGGTATTTGTCAAGCTTTTTTTTTGGTGGGTAAAACACGGGGGTGCACTTCATGTTTGTAGGTGGAAAAATGCCCTCCAAACGGTCAAAATAGGGAAAAAGTAAAAAAACAACAATAACCTAGTTTTGTTAATGAAGGGCATTACTATGGATAAAATGCTCACATTTTTCTTGATTTTCAAGCCACTATGGGTATCCTAAGCCCGCTAAGGAACTCAAATTGCGAAGGTCCCATATGAAGGTCGAGCTGCACTACGGCGATGGTTTGATGGGTCTGGATATTCCGGAGGCAAATATCAGCCAAATCATACGTCCCTGGTCCGGAGCCCAACAGGCCGACAACTTGACGCTGCTGCGAGAAGTGATGTCCCAGGCTGATGTCGCTGATTTCCAGAAGGCAATTGCCGGCAAGCGCTTATCGGTATTGCTCGGTGACGGAACGAGGGGGCTGTTTCCGGCGGACATATTTGCCCGGGTGCTGCCGACACTCAAAAAATCTTTGTTAGTACGGTTCTTGATATGTACCGGGACCCACAACGCCGACACTAACGAAAATCATACAATCGCCCGGCAAATCCAAAACGAAGCTGCAAATGCAGCCCTGAGTGATTTTGAAATTCATATCCACGATTGCCAAAAAGATGATTTTATAAATGCAGGCAAAACCAGGCGGGGTACTGAGGTGATGTTCAACAACAAGATTGACACAGATGATATTTTTCTTGTTCTCTCGGATGTGAAGGTCCATTACTTCGCCGGTTATTCGAATCCGATAAAGAACTTCGTCCCCGGCTTATGTGCATTTGGAACTATCGAGCATAACCATAGTCTCGCACTTGATGAAAGGTCAACCTTCGGATTGCACCCGTGGCACACGAACCCGGCGAGGAGAGATAATCCCTTAGCCGGCGACCAATTAGAGGCCATGAAGATGATTGTAAAGGACCGACCTGTCTATGCGTTGGTAACAATCAGCAGCTCCGGCCGAATCCAGTGGGCGCGCTTCGGCGCCGCGCAAGAGGTTACAGCCGAGGCATTTGACGTAGTCGATGAAAAAAACACGTACACCACCGGACCCATCGAGCGCCTGATAGTCTCACCGGGCGGTTTGCCGAACGATGTTGATTTTTATATCGCTCAAAGGGCGCTGGAGCTTACAAAGCAGCCCCTTACAGCCGGCGGTGAGGTACTCTTTTTAGCGGCGTGTCCAAAAGGTGTAGGTGAGCCACATACGATGGAAAATTTCTACAATCGTCTTACACAGCCGATTGATACAATTCTGAAATCTATCGAGGCCGACTATGAGATGTTCAGCCACAAGCCTTACAAGCTCGCTCAGATGATTAAGCGCCTTCGCCGAATCTGGATGTACTCGCGGATACCCGACGACCTCATCGAAGCAGCGCACCTTCGGCCCACTCACGAACCACAGAAAGTAATTGACGGCTGGCTTGGCGAAAATCCTGACACAAAAATCACAATTGTTGACGGTGCCAACAAACTCGCCCTCTACGTAAAAAAATAGCCCTATCTGTTGCCCATTATCAACTGCTTACTTGCACCGGCCTCTTGCGAAGCATTTTTCGGAGGATGCTCATTAAGGTTTCCGGCTCAAAGTAATTTTTTTCTAATCGCAGATGTACCGTCTTCGGGTCAGGTATGCGAACGGTTCCGGGTGACCTTTCAAAGAGGTGTTGTGTGGCTGCACCGGCCTCGAGCGCAAATACAAGGTCCGGCCCGGAAACGATAATACTTTTAATCCGCCACTCTGAAGCCAATACCTTTATCTCAGTCATATCGAGCAGAACCTGCACCTGTTCGGGCACCGGGCCGAACAAATCCGCTAACTCTTCGGCAAGCCTCTTCAGGTCCTGGTCATTCTTTGCCACCGCAATTCGCCGGTACACATCCATCCGCTGCCGGTCGGAGGGAATGTAGCTCTTTGGAATATAAACTGAAAAACCTAAATCAAGCACCGCTGTCGCCGGCCTTTCAATCGGCTCATTCTTCATACGCTTGACCGCTTCCGCTAACAGCCTGCAATACATCTCGTACCCCACCGTGTTGATATGCCCCGATTGCTGGGGCCCTAAGATATTACCCGCCCCGCGTATCTCCAAATCTCTAAGCGCTATCCTGAATCCCGCACCCAACTGCGAGTATTCCTCGATAGCCTTCAATCGCCTCGCCGCAGTCGGTGTTATCGTTCGCGTTTTCGGCAAAAGCATATACGCATACGCCCGGTGCTTATATCTTCCCACTCTCCCGCGAAGCTGATGCAACTGCGCCAATCCGAACCGGTCGGCATCGTTGACTATCATCGTATTAGCGTTTGGAATATCCAGGCCCGACTCGATAATCGCTGAGCAAACCAGAATATCCGTCCGGCCGAGGACGAATCTTATCATCGCCTCCTCAAGCTCGTGCTTTGCCATCTGACCGTGGGCGATACTAATCGTAACTTTCGGGTCATTTATAATCTTTCGGACCTCCTCGGCTACCCGCTCAATCGACTGCACACGGTTGTGCACAAAGAACACCTGCCCCTGCCGATTGAGTTCGCCAATTATCGCTTTTCGAATCAATTCCTTATCATATCGGCACACCTTTGTTACGATACTTCGCCTGTCGAGCGGAGGTGTGCCTAATGAGCTGATGTCCCGCATGCCCAGAAGCGACATGTGCAGCGTCCGGGGAATCGGAGTCGCCGTCATCGTCAGCACATCCACATTTACGCGAAAACGCTTCAGCTTTTCCTTGTGCTCCACTCCGAAACGCTGCTCCTCATCGATAATCAAAAGACCTAAATCCTTAAATCCGACATCGTCGCTCAAAAGCCTGTGCGTCCCTATCACAATATCAACTCTTCCGGCTCTGGCCCGGCTGATAATATCCTTTGCATTCCCGGCCGGATTGAACCGGTTCAGCGTTTCTATCGTAATGGGGAAATCCGCAAACCGCTCGGTGAATGTCCGCCCGTGTTGAATACAAAGCACCGTCGTCGGCACAAGCACCGCCACCTGTTTTCCCGCCTCGACCGCCTTGAACGCCGCCCGCATCGCAAGCTCCGTCTTGCCGTAGCCGACGTCACCGCAAAGCAGCCGGTCCATCGGCACAGGCTCAATCATGTCGCCCTTTAACTGCTCGGCCACCGTTAATTGGTCCGGCGTTTCCTGGTAGATAAAAGACTCTTCAAATTCCTTCTGCCATGTCGTGTCGGGGCCGAATGAAAACCCGCCCATGCTTTGACGCCTTGCCTGAGTTTCCAAAAGTTCGGCGGCAAGGGCCTCGACTCCCCGGGCTACTCGTTCGGTTTGCTTCTTCCATTTTTGGGTCCCGACCTTGCTAAGGGCCGGCCGCTTCGGCAGAGAACCGATGTATTTCTGCACCAATGAAATGTTTACCACCGGCACATGAATCAAGACCTTGTCCGCATACTCAATCGTAAGATACTCGCTGACGGCACCGTTTTTCTCCATCGTCCGGATGCCTAAGAACTTGCCTATCCCGTGCGATACGTGCACAACATAGTCGCCCCTCTGCAAATCCACAAGACTCTCAACAGGTGCCGCAGCTCGAATCTTGCGTATTCGCCTCCGAAGCGCATACTGCCCGAAGATTTCGTGATGGCTGGCGACAATCGTATTCAGCGAATTGACAATGAACCCCTGATGAATAAATCCGAGAGGCAGCTTGAAGTTCGCCGGCACCTCGCCCCGCAGCTCAACAACAATCTCCGTTATTCGCGCAACCTCCGCAGGATTCTCACAATAAAGCAGTACCTCCTTTTCGCTTGTTTGTTCTAACAACTCTTCCAGCACAGCCTTACTGCTCTTCCATGCGGCACCGGCCTTATGCTCGAACTGCTGCGCACTGGTTACATCAAGATGCAGCCACTTTTTCTTACCGCCCCCAAAACGTGAGATTTCCAGCCGGCTGAATTTGCTCATCGCCTTGTAAATCGCGCTGAACGGAAAGAGTCCGCCCGCTTCTTCGGACCTGTCGAGAAACACATCAGAAACGTCCGCGATATCGACCGGCTCCTCTAAGATGATTATTGTCTCAGCAGGCAGAAGATTTACGAATAGCTCCGTCTCGCCCTTCCGGCCATACTCCGCCGGTGCAACAATACACACTCC
>QNBT01000246.1 GCA_003644205.1 Planctomycetota bacterium
GAACCGGTCTGCAGGATAACATTGTTCCTGCGAACAGCCTTGACAAGTTTCTGTCCCTCAACAACCGAATACGTTAGCGGTTTTTGCATGTAGATGTCTTTTCCGGCTTTTGCCGCAGCGACACCACTTAGTGCATGATGGTGTTCGGGGGTTGCGATGATGACACCATCGATATCTTTATCGGCAAGCATCACGCGATAATCTTCATACATGCGAGGTTTGATATTCATGTCATGGCCGGCGTAGAATTTTTCGACCGTCAAAGCGGCATTTTTCAGTCGCTTACTATCAACATCACAAAGAGCAACAACGTGAGCATTATATTTTTTTTCAAGACCGAGGTGCAATACCTGCTTCATATTTCCAACACCCATTCGGCCGGTACCGATACATCCTATACGAAGGCGGTTACTCGGGGCCTTGGCACCTAACACCGCAGACGAAACGATATATGGAAAGCCGATAGCCGCGGTGGTGCCTTTTATAAACGAACGTCTCGTTAATGTTCTTTTACTCATATTATTTCCTTTATTCGGTCTTAAGTCTGTTAGTATAGTTCTTCCAAAGCTCCTCAGCCTGTTTCGCATTTACCGAACCATCGTATATGAATAGCCGATAACGCTGCACATAATCTTTGCCCGGTTCGAGTATCCACGACATTTCCTGAACCGGATTAAAATTGATAAACACCGCACCGTTAGTCATACCGGAATTCCAGGTACGAAGCAGTTGAGGACTGTCAAAGTTGTCCGGATGGCTCATTATCACGACCCCGGCCCTGCATTCTTCCACGGTATTGCCTTCAACAAGTATCCACCTGGCTCTTGTGAAGTTTGAGTTGTCTCTGTCCCTGCCTTCGCTGGTCAGTATTATACTGGTGTCTTTGTCCCACGATTCAGCGCCTCGAAAACCAAAGCCGCTATAGCGATACTTCAGCACCTCAACAGGACTGTCGCTCGCACACCGGTTGCTGATTTTAATATCAACAAAGTAACCCCGGGCAGGAAAACCGACGGGCTTTGCCACGGTTACCTCGGCTGTTTCATTAAGGATAACCTTAGGTCCGCCGGGTGCCTTTCGGTCTATGTATTCGCTTTCAGTAACAAAGAAGGCGTTATCATCATTGGCGTTATGCTTAACAATTCGCCTGGCTTGTACCATACCTTCGCCTCTTTGCAGTTCCCAGCAAAGCACCTTACGACCTTCAGTCACCAAATACTTCCATGGCCACCATACCCCAAAGTGATGCAGATGGTCATCCGGCTGAGAACCGGTCACACAGAAACCCGAAGGTGTTTTAAGAGGATGAATAAAATTGCTCCCCTTATACATTTCTCCGCCGACAGGTTCTGTCATAGGTTTTGCCTGGTAACTAAGCAGTTGGTCCTGACCATACCTAATGGTTAGCTTTTCTCCGC
Organism: Planctomycetota bacterium; assembly: GCA_003644205.1. Lineage (GTDB taxonomy): Bacteria > Planctomycetota > Phycisphaerae > Sedimentisphaerales > Anaerohalosphaeraceae > QNBT01. The sequence continues at coordinate 1,419 of QNBT01000246.1, forward strand.
TGACTTCCGTCTTAAGTTTTGCCGGCTTAAACGATTTGCTCCGCTTCATGGCCCACTTGATGCCGCCGGCAAGGTGTTTCCTGAAGGTTTCATCCTTATAATATTCCGGTTTATGGCCAAGGGCGGTATACCACTGCCTGCCGCCCTCGAATTCATGGTACCAGCACAAGGGGAAGTAGTTACCAAAGATTTCTCCGGGATACTCCGCTTTTTTACTATCATCTATAGTCCTCAAGTCCGCAGCAAGCAGGACATGTATATCCGGATTCAAATGGTTCATAAAATAGCATTCATCTTCCCATTTCCATATATCGCCAAGGAAACTTGTTGAAGGATGATCATGGTCGATCACTTTTAGGTCAAATTCCTGTAGTTTTGGATGACGAACGAACTTACCTCCCAGATTGGCCCGGAACCACGGCCATTTTCGCTCGGAGCCGCAGACCGAATGGATGCCTACAAAGCCGCCGCCGTTATTGATATAGTCTTTAAAGACCTTTTTCTGGGCATCAGTGTCGAATGTCTCATTGTTTGTGTTGGAAAATACCAGCACATCAAACGTTTTGATCTTTTCAGCGGTAAATATGGAAGGATCATCAGAAGCTTCGCAGGTCCAGTTGTTTTTGGCACATATATCCTTAAGGCACTCGATACTGGCCGGGATATTCTCATGAACATACCCCTTTCCGTTCTTGGTATAGATAAGAACATTTCCCGCAGAGCAACTGCTGTGGGCTATTAATCCCAACAGGCACACTATAATTATCATTTTGCTATTGAGCTTTTCAATGGCATTACAAGTCATATGATTAAACCTTTCCGCACTGACTTCAAAGCTTACTAATCCGGCATTTCCCATTAAACGGTTAAAAAGCATAATTCATTTCTGTTGGTGTCAATAATCTTATCAAAATCACCTTGACAGTTCAAAGTGATTTTTGTAAAAACTATTGAGCTCGTAGGAAGAAAAGTATGCTTTTTAAGAGTTTAATGGGAAATGCCGGACCAACATGCACTTATAAATTATGAAAGTACGTTACAAAAACAAGTCTCTCGAAACAGTCTTAATCGTGGTAACTCTGCTGACCGCCGTGGTAGTAGCTGCAACGTTTGTATTGCTATATGGTTTCCACAAACCGCTGTTATCCACCAAAACCCTGCACCTCATCCAGATTGGGGCCTTTGCTGTCTTTATCGCCGAGAAAGCCGTTCGCTTTGTAAATGCATTTTCCAAACGCGAGTTTCTCAGGGTCTTCTGGTATGAGATTCCTCTGCTGGCATTATTAACTTTTGTAATCCTCGGCGCCGGCTCATGGCTGAAGGCCAATGACCCTGCCCACCTCAAAATGCTCGCCCTTGGAATATATCTTATGGCGCAGGTCGTGGCCAAAACATGCAGGGCCTGTGTGAACTTAGCCGCTTCCGGCCAAAACCCCGCCAGGGCGCTGATTGGTAGTTTCTGTGTCCTCATTATCGCAGGAGCCGGTATGCTCATGCTGCCAAAATCATATAACACCGACCAGATGAGCTTCGTTGACGCCCTGTTCACCGCTACCAGTGCCACCTGCGTTACAGGCCTTATTGTCAAGGATACAGGCGCCGATTTCACCCCCATGGGGCAAATCGTAATCCTGACCCTCATCCAACTCGGCGGACTCGGAATCGTTATCTTCGGCGCCGTTTTGGCGCTGCTCCTGGGCCAGGCGCTCAGTGTCCGTGAATCTGTTGCCATGCAGGACCTGCTAAGCGCCCAGACACTCGGAAGAATCAGCAAGATTATAGGATTTATTTTTGTCGGCACCATCACCATCGAGGCAATCGGGGTATTGAGCCTACTCAATCTGTGGCAAGACTCGACCGGGGCCGGCCTCAATACACACCAGCAATGGTTCTATAGTGTGTTTCATTCGATAAGTGCTTTTTGCAACGCCGGATTTTGCCTTTTCAGCCGAAGCCTCATCGACTACAACAAATCCTGGCGGGTTTACATCGTAATCGCTCCCCTTATAGTACTCGGCGGGCTTGGTTTTGGTGTCCTGTATAATCTATTCGGCGTCGGCTGCGATAAGGTCAAAAGGCTAATCACGCCAAAGTTCGGCACATCCAACCTCGCAGGACTTAGCGCACCGCTCGTTGCGCCGGTAAAGATGCAACTGCAAACCAAGATAGTCCTCGCCACAAGTTTTGCCCTGATAATCGCCGGGACGCTCGCGATGATTATTTTCGGCCGGTCAACCAACCTCACCGAAGGGGTTACCGGCGCCCTCTTCCAGTCCATTACCGCAAGGACGGCGGGCTTTAACACTATTGACATCACTTCCCTGTCCGCTGCCGACAAACTCATACTCATCGTGCTGATGTTCATCGGAGGTTCTCCCGGCTCCACCGCCGGCGGAATAAAAACCGTAACTTTCGTCGTTATCATAATGGTCGTCTATGCCACCCTTCTGAAAAAACGTGATGTTGAGATATTCAAACGCTCCGTGCGCCCAGTCGTCGTCGGAAGGGCAATTACTGTAACAGTCCTCTTCGCAGCGGTCTTGCTCTTCGGCACGCTCCTGCTTACCCTTACCGAATCAGACAGTGGCTTCGCCATCGAAGACATAATGTTCGAGACCGCCTCGGCCCTCGGAACCGTGGGGCTTAGCACCGGTATAACACCGGCTTTGACAACCGCGGGCAAATTGATTATCATTGCTACAATGCTGATTGGCCGATTAGGGCCGCTTACTCTGCTCGCTTCGCTGATGTTCAACCTGAAACCGGCCGGCTACGACTATCCGTCGGAACCGATTATTGTAGGATAAGGAACTAACCAATGAAACGTTTTGCGGTAATAGGATTAGGCCGATTC
>QNBT01000247.1 GCA_003644205.1 Planctomycetota bacterium
AAAAAGGACCGATATGTGGTCTCCGAAAACATCGTGAGTTTTCTGGATGCCGGATCAAGTCCGGCATGACAGGAAGGATAACCGGCTTGAATTAACTGAATTTGATATCCCAAGTAGATTATTCTGTTCTTAAAAACTCCCCCAGCGCCGGCTGCGGCGAAATATGCGGGGGTAGAAGCCGGTTATCTGCAGCGGATGAGTTTTTGGCTGTCGTATTGGACCCGGGCGGGATGGGCTTGCAGTTCCTTTATGAAACGTGTGCCGTCTTTCCAGTAGCCGGCGGTGGGCTTGAGGTGAGTGCACCGGCTGATGAAATAACGATTTATCGATTCTATCAGCACCTGCCGGACATACTTACTCGTCATTGAGGCCAACGACACAGGCAGGAACCTGTCATCGGCCCGCGCTGCAAAGTGAAGACGCATCACCTTGTTATAACCGGCCAATTCGTAACTGCTGACAGAATTTTCCTCGCAGAGAATCTTCAGCTCCAAATCCTCAAACATCCGGCCGAGCAACCTTTGGTAGCGGATTCTGCCGCTCTGCTTATCGATGATTATCTGAAGGTTCTCCGAATCGCAGGCTGTGTCAAATGCTCCCCTTATCAGGCTGCAAATCGCGGTGAAAAGAACATTGGCCTTGTTCTTAACGGTTGAGACCATCTTGTTGTAATAACCGACGTCAAGGCAGGTGCTGCTGATACTTAGCAGCTTCATTTTGTTGGCCGAAAGCGTGTTTTTCAGTGCTAAAGAGGCGATTTCGAGGTCATCGTCATCGCCGCCGAGTGCACATTTGGCAAGGTTTTCGTACCATGGATACTGAGCTAATCTACCGGTGCACTGTGGGCAGAGTCTGTTAAGAAGTTGAGCCGAGTTTGCCGGTTTTTGGCTGGTTCCATCTGCACATAACAGGCCGGCTAAGACGGTCCGGCGGAGGTGAGTTATGCCGATGGATTTGCTGTAAGCCTTTTTGCTGTCGGCAATTAACAGTCGCCCAGCTAAATGCTTTCGTTTCTTTGCGACCGCGGGGCGTAACAAGTGCCACAGGTCGGATTTAAGGTGGGTATCGGGGATGGAGAATGCGGCTGATGAGACCACAAGGGGTCCTAAAATTGGGCCGTAGCCGGCTTCATCTATTCCGATTAGAACAGCCATTAAGTCCTCCTGACGGCTAAAAACGCTGATTTTGCGACTATTATAGCAATGTTCGAAAGTAATACAATTGTAAAATCCGCTTTGGCGGATTTTAAGTTTTGAGGTTCTCATCCAGTAAAGTTGGTTGAATTTGTTGTGCTTTAATCTTAACCCTTTTGGATTTAACGCTTTATGCCAACGGCATATATGTTGTATAATACTGCTACCGCCAGGGACGATAAGGCTCCGCTGGGAAGCGACCCGAGTGCCTTGACGGTGCCATAGGGCATAGGGCAAAGGCCAATTTCGGCTCCGTCTTTTATAACATGCCGGAGGCCCCAATGCGATAAATCTCAGCCGCAAAGCGGCTGCTTCGACCAACTTTTTGGCAGTTGAACTAAAAATGAAGAAAAGACAAAAATAATTTGAATCTTGGGACTTGACAAAGGTCGTTCCATATCAGTCCCGCGCTTCACGCGGGGGTTTTGACTGAATAATAAATTAGACCCTTTTCGCAGAAAAGGGCGAGGTTAGCGCAAATGATATGAATCTCGAAATAGAAACAAAAGTTAAAGTCGAATCGTTGGAAGAAATCGCAGTCCGCCTGACCGATATGGGAGGGCAAATGGACTGTGAGTTGCTACAGGTCGATACATATTTTGATAACGCTGAACAGACGTTGTTTGCCTCCGACTGTGGCCTGCGATTAAGAAAACAAATTGCTGGCGAAGGCCAAAAGCTGTTCCTGACTTACAAAGGCCCAAAACAAAAGAGTCCTTTTAAGTCAAGACCCGAGATGGAAATCGAGGTAAGTGATTTCGCCCCTGCGGTTGAGTTGTTAGCTGCTTTGGGATACGAAAAGACGCTTGTCTTTGAAAAGAGGCGACAGCTTTGGCAACTGTCGGATTCTGCGGTGTGTCTCGATGAGCTGCCGCTTCTTGGTAATTTCATCGAGATTGAAGCGACCAGTGAGCAGGCAGTCGCCGATACTCTCCGGAAACTGCAACTGGCCGACCTTCCGCACATCAACGAAAGCTATGCACGGCTTATGAGGTCAAGACTTAACAAACTTGGCACCGGCCGAATGGAAGCGTTTTTTCATTGACTATTTTCTGTTGACTATTGACAATTAGGACAAGAAAAGAAATACCTGTTAATAACTACCGGGAAGTTCCTGGAAAACGACATAGACGGGTTCCTGGGAAATGATTTTATAACCTGCAGGAGGCTATAAATGACGGAAAATATTTTATACTACGGCGACAACCTGGATATTCTTCGGCGGTATATCAAGGACGAGACGATAGACCTTATCTATCTTGACCCGCCTTTTAAGAGCAATCAAGACTACAACGTACTTTTTCCGGAACAGAACGGCAGCCGTTCAGCGGCTCAAATCAAGGCATTTAAGGACACCTGGCGATGGGATCAGGCCGCTGCTGCGGCACATCGGGAGGTTGTCGGAAGCGGGCCTCAGCGGGTTTCTCAAGTGATGCAGGGCTTTCGCACCTTCCTTGGTGAGAGTGATATAATGGCTTATCTTGCTATGATGGCACCGCGATTGGTGGAACTTCGTCGGGTCTTGAAGCCCACCGGTTCGATTTATCTGCACTGCGATCCTGCAGCAAGTCATTATTTAAAGATGCTGATGGATGCAGTGTTTGGGCCGAATAATTTCCGAAATGAGATTGTCTGGAGTTACAAACGGTATACTGCCGTCAGCGCAAGATTTCAGCGCCTCCATGACATCATCTTGTTCTATGGGAAAAGTGACAAAACCGAATGGAATGAAATGCGAGAAGAATATGGGGCAAAATCTGGTACTGCTGATTCTCATTATAAACAAGACAAGGAGGGTCGGTGGTATCGCTGGCAGAAGCGCAAAGGGAAAGAACCATATAAGATTTATTTATCGAAGGGACGAAGAATGGGTGATGTGTGGGAAATACCACATATAAATGCCTCGGCAAGAGAACGTCTTGGGTATCCAACTCAGAAACCGGAAGCACTTTTGGAACGTATAATTAAGGCCAGCAGTAAGGAGGGTGATATGGTGCTTGACCCGTTCTGTGGCTGTGGGACAACGATAGCGGTTGCTCAAAAACTTAATCGGCGTTGGATAGGTGTTGATATTACTCATCTTGCTGTTGCGCTAATGAAGCACAGACTGAAAGACATGTTTGGCGAAAAGGTAAACTATAAAGTTGTGGGTGAGCCTGTTTCGCTGCCTGACGCTAAGACCTTAGCTGAAAATGATAAGTATCAGTTCCAGTGGTGGGCACTGGGTTTAGTTGGAGCACGTCCTGTTGAGCAAAAGAAGGGGGCAGATAAAGGTATAGATGGTCGCCTGTATTTTCACGATGAGGGCGAAGGGGGCAAAACAAAGCAGATTATCTTTTCTGTCAAAGCCGGGCACACAGGGGCAGGGGATGTTCGAGACCTTCGAGGTGTTATTGAACGGGAGAAAGCCGAGATTGGCGTGTTCATTTGCATGCAAGAACCGACAAAGGCAATGCGGGCAGAAGCAGCAAGCGCCGAGTTCTACAAATCGCCCTGGCGAGAGGAGCCTTACCCCCGACTGCAAATCCTTACGGTAGAAGAGTTGTTAAAGGGCAAGCAAATAGATTGTCCACCTCTCGGACAAGTAAATGTAACATTCAAAAAGGCGCCCAAGGCAAAGGGCAAAAGAGAGCCAAATCCGGAAATTGAGTTTCCAGAGTGATGGTATATGAATATAAAAGATGGTTACATTGCTTATATTGTGAATCCTCATGCCGGTGCAAGCAGCGGCAAACGGATGGCCGCAGAGTTCAAAAAGTATCTTACTGACAGAGGCTTTGAGGTTCGAACAAGCTTCACAAGCTCGTTGGAGAACGCTTGCGAACTGGTCACAAAAGCCGCGGTTGATTATGACTGCTCGCTGGTTGTCGCAGCCGGCGGAGATGGGACCGCCCGCGAAACCGCCCACGGGCTCGAAGGCAGCGACAAGCCCATGATGCTCATCCCCTGTGGCACCGAGAACCTGCTGGCCAATGAATTGGGGTATGATGAGCGAACAAAGACCCTGATAAAGGCCTTTGAGGGTGATTGTATCCGCACCCTGGACCTGGGCAGTGCCAACGGGCGCTGTTTTACCTC
>QNBT01000248.1 GCA_003644205.1 Planctomycetota bacterium
TACATTGTTGATAAGGGCCTTTAATGACCCTTTACCGGCAGCTTTGAAATTGAGAAGCCTGTTTACCCCCCACATTTCGAGGGCCGCTTCAGGAAGTCCCGTCAGGACATAATCTCGTAACGCAACCGCTTCTGAAGCACCGCGTTCTTTTGCCTCAGCATACGCACTCTCTCCAGCGTTAATAAACATGTTCATAAACGGACCCGCTTGGCCAATAGTTGAACCGGCGGCAATTGACGTTACAAGAATTGGCGCACCTTCGCCAAGAACATTCCACGCCCATCCACTGAGTCCTTCGCGCGTCTTAGGGAATTTACTTGCCGCAGACTTTATTTTTTGTCGAGCGGTAGTTAAGACCTCTCCACTCGCCAACAATTCAGCGACTTTTTTCTTATCGCCCCCGGCTGTTGCCAAAGCCCGTTTCATATCTTCTTCATTGGCTGTGTGAAGTCGATAGACGCCCGCCGCACCATATTTGCCCCATAACGGAGAAAACTTTTGTGATGCGGCAATAAATTTTTCGCCCATATTAAGCCAGCCACGCGCACTAGCTGCGGCGAGTTCGCCGATGCGCCCACGTGTTTTATCCTCGTCGGGAGCAAGTTCGCGTTTAGGCTCGCCAGGAACAGGCTCACTTTCAGGCCTATCGGGAACGACCTTCGCAGGTGGCTGCTTTCCTCTGTAGAATGAACTCGCCAACTCCATCCCCGGAACTGAGGCTGCGCCGAAACCCGTAAGCTGGTCACGGATCGGATCATATCTGGGCAACCCAACATCACGAGCAGGCCGATCAGCGACCTGGTCAAAAACATCTGGCTCTGGCGCAATCTGATCGAAGATGTCCTTGCCGTTTTTATCGGGGGCGATCTGGTCAAATATGTCGGCCATTATAACTTATACCCTCTAGATTTTGCCAATTGCCTGGCTTTGTCCTTGTCTCCGCCAGCCTCTTGCAACAACATTTGTGCTGTCGCAGTATCTAACTGCCGCCTCGCCCCGCCCTGTGATTTTTCCAATTCCTTCTTTACCACAGTTCCTACGGTCCCAACTGGTTCCCCAGTCGCAGGAAGAACAGGGGTGGTCGCGCTGCGTATGCGACCCGTTCGCCTAAACATTTCGGCAAACTGTGGGAATATCTGAGGAAGCAACTGTTTTTCTTTATAGTCTTTCAACATATTCCTCTGCTGTACAAGAGCCTGCATATCCGTTTTACGTGCGGCAGCTTCGGCATCAGTTTCACCAAGAATAAATGGCTTGGCGAGTTCTTCAATTTGTTCGTCCAGCCCCTGAATAAGCGTGTCAATCCGTCGCATTTCCCGATATGGATCGGCCTGCGGTGGGCGAAGATCGGCAGTGGAAAATTTAATCCCGGCGATCTCAAATCTTTCACGATCAGCTACAGCTGGGTCCTTGATAACACCTTTTTCCTGAAGAGCGTCAATCCGCCTGATCTCTAATTGTCGGTCTTCAAAGTCTCGCTGTATTTGGGCGGCCATTTGTTGTTTCTGTGCGCGAATCTTATCCAAATCGGGTTGAACCTTGCTCTCGATTCGCAATTTGGCAAGCTCAGTCTGCTTGTTCAATTCTTCAAAGGCGTCCCGATACGCTTGCCGTTCTTCATCACTAGCCCCCGTTTTCAAAAACTTCTCTTTCAAATACCGATCTTTTATTTCATGCTCTAAGGCAAGTTGTTCCAAAGCATATCGCGGTTTTTCAGTAATCTCAGCAGTTATCGTCGCTACGTCAGATTCCAATTTAGCAAGATTGTCCTGCATCTGTTTTGCAAGTATCTCATTTGGGTCAATGCTTACTTCAGGTGGGGCCGCAGCCTCTATTGGACTTCCGAAGAACTTCATCTCACCTGTTTCTGTATCTTGGATCATTCCCATGCCGCGCGGCAAATGCCCCGGCGTGTAGCCGCCACTTTGCAGATGTGCTATAAGCTCGTCTCTTGTCTTGGGTTCGGGGTCGGCTTTTGGATTAACCGGACCATAAGGATTTGTTATGCCCATTTTATACTCCGATCATTACAACATTATCAGGTAAAGAAGCGTGGCCTGAAGTTGCCCACAACTCTCCTGCCACCGCACCAGCTGCAACTTGTGTAGCGCCGGTGGGCAGATTGGGAACTTCCATACCGCCATCTGCCCGGATTGTGATTCCTGTTATGCTGGGAGAGGTTCCATCATTGCCGTCGTTAACTTTGATTTCAACCCGACCTTTCTGGTCATCTCCAGTTCCGTCGTGGGAAAATTCCAGCCAGCCCAAGGTTGATGCCTCACCGCCCGATTGTTCGCCTCTGGCGATTAGACGGGATTCTCTTCCCCCATCTGAATCTTCATGGGTCTTGTTATGCAGTGTAAGATATGGTGCTGCATCATGCACCTCTAATACAGAACTAGGAGTGAGGGCATAAGAACTTCCATTTCCTATACTTACAAGCCCACCACTGGAAATCACCAGACGTTCAACGTTACTAGTCATAAGTGAAAACGGCTGTGCTTCTCTATATCGTAAAAAAGCTCTGTGGGTGTTATCATCTATTCCTATTGTCAAACCGTCGTTACCCGTCGCACCAGAAGTATCCGTGGTCAAATGAATGTATGCGAGTATCGCATGGTGAAGATGAAACAGCCGGGCCGGAGCCACACCTAACCCCACGCTTGTACCATCCGTCTGTAAAGGGCTGTTAGTGAAACCGGCAGCAGACACATAAGGGATGCGGTTGTCCGCAATTCCAGTGAGGTCAAGTCCTGCAAAGGTTGGGCTGGCATCGTTGCTATAATCTTGACTCACTATCGCATCATCTTCTACAGTAAGTGTCTTGGACACGGTACTAAAATCTAAAGCGCCGGCATTAGAAGCGCACGCAGTAAGAAGATTAGTGGCCGCATAGTTAGACGCCGTAAATGATCCAGAAGCGACTATGTTGCCATCGCTTCCAATTGTCAATCTGGGATTCCCCCACGTGCTACTTCCAGCAGGCGTGGTAAAGAACTTGATCGCACCAGGCACAGATGTGTTGGCCGTTGGATTTCCGTCAACTTCAAACAAGATGCCCGCCGAATTTCTAAACTGCGCCCCATCATATCCCTGTCCACAAACCAGTCCTAATTCATCAGTGTCAGCCACGATAGTTGCAGACGTGATTGTGCCCCTGCTTCTACGTAAAGTTAGACTCCCATATGCTCCAATTGTTCGATAGGCGTCAACATACAGGGTATTATATCTGTTAGCCTCAATGACGTTACTTAAATTAATGTCCGCAGGCGTTGAAGTAATTCTAAAAACAACACCACCACTTGAGCTAGATAAAGCCGCTCCCGCAAAGCTAGGACTCGCAGTAGTATTCACATCTTGGTGAACATTGGCCGTCTGGTCGTGGTCAACGTCAGCATGAGCAAGTGAGATCGTCCGATTGGCCGAAATATCACCGCCACCCGAAAGAATGCCTCCAGCACTGATACTGACGGATGTGTGATCTATGTGCTCATTCCCAACAAAATCGGCAAATGAATCGTGAGACAAACTGTAAATACTCGACGGAGCGGAAAGCGTCAAGTCAGTGAACGTTGGACTGTCTCCTGTACCAAGACCCAACGACGACCTAGCAGTATTGCCCGATTCTGTGACCCAAGTAGCATCGTTTCCTACAATAAAATTACCATCCGTGGGAGTTAGCCCCCCAATATCGGAGATCAAACTGTATTCTGCGCTGGTCAAGTGGTAATACTCTCCGCCAGCACCCCCTTGCAAACCAGACAGATCGTTGTGATCGAAAATCGCGGACGGAACAAAAATAGAATTGTACGCGCTCACAATCTCAGTAAAGACGCTCGCACTCTTTTTAACAATAACTCTGCCAGCAAGTGTTGCAAATTTTTCCAAATAATCTGGGATTGAACCCGGTGGTTGTGTCAAAAGGGCGTTATTTAGGGAATAGTCACCTCTACCGAACAGAACACTTAACTTGCCTTCTACGCAGATATAGACCCAATGCACCCCGTACCTATTTGGCGTTAGCTCTGCTAGAGTGCCGGAGTCATCGTCATAGTGTATGTTATCTATCTGCCCGGTCGAGGCTGTCTCGGACCAGCCCCCTTCGCCGTCTTGATAATAATAATGCTCGAAATCACTCACTGAGCTATCAATAGCATCGGTGGTTATTTTAGTGTCGCCAAGGAAAAAGATGCCTTCAGTGGCCGTAAGATAGCGAGTCGCCTTCTCTGCAATAATACCGCCGGAAATCCACTCGATGCCCCTTAGAAA
>QNBT01000249.1 GCA_003644205.1 Planctomycetota bacterium
ACGTCCACGACAAAGAGGCGGTTGTCGCCTTCAAAATCGACGGGGATGGCGCCTTTGGGATTAAAGAGGACCTTGTCATACTGTTTCAACGGCAATTCCTCCGAGATTTCGACCTCTGCTGAGACGGAGACGATTCGGCCGGTGATGGTCGGAATCTCGATATTATCGGGCAGTTGGATCCCGCCTTTTGTCTGCTTTTTGTCCTCGTCCTTGCGTATCACGACGCGTTTGCCGATTGGTTCGACCGTCTCAAGAGAGCGAGTCTTTGTATTGGGCTTCTTTGGCATTTTGACCACACGAAATTTTTTTTACATTACTTTAAGGTGTCCGGCAATTTGGCCGATAGTCAATTTCAGAAAAAGATTTTTATTTTTCCTCCTCCATAGCAGTAGCGTACTTGCCTTCGGCGGTGCGTTACTGCCTTTTTTTGCCTTGCCTAAGTTGCTTATCGGACGCCGACTTACATATTACGCTATCATGCCGCCCAAGTCAAGTCTTTTTCTGGGAGAAAATTCTTAACGACGATTCCAATAATAATTCCTTTGCTTTTTTATTATCCATTCTTTTCCGCCGAACGGCCGACCGCGCTGGATGCAACTTTGAATCTCATTTGCCGGCAATCTGTAATAATCATCCACAAGTTTCTGCCAGCTTTTCGGTAATGCAACCGGCCCATCACATAATTTCAACGGCTTTTCAGCACCAAGACGGAGCGCCATACTGCTCGACGACCAATCGCGACTTCGCCTTACCAGCCCAGCCCGAACCGGATTGCTCTCGATGTAACGCATGAGCGTAAGATAATATGCCTCCTTCTGGACCGGAAAACTTTTATACCTGCCCTGGTAAAGAAGACCAATCCCGACAGTTCCGTGCGAGCTGTGCCAGCGATGCGAGTGGGTTACAGTTATCCATTTCATGAAATCTGAGAGGTCGCCGTCATGCACAGGCCAAAGCACAAGATGCCAGTGGTTGCTCATTATGCAATAACCACAAAGACGCATCTCAAAGCGTTCGATTCCTTCGCCGAGTATCCGCTCGAACGCCTCAAAGTCCAGGTCTTTTTTGAAAATCCGCAGCCGACCGTTCGCACGATTCAAAACGTGATAAACAATATTTCCCTTTGCGATTCGTCTTCGTCTCGGCATAATTGCCATTATTAGACGCAAAAACGAAAATGTCAAACCTGACCGCTTTGTTTTTGACTTGCAATAATTGGGGCCGAGGCTATACTTATGGCCTGAATAAGTTTGGGTAATTTTTGAAAGGGCTCGGCTGAATGAGCGAAAAAGAAGAGACAAGGCTGCGGAAAGTTAAGCAACTTATTGAATTAATGAAGGAAAATGACCTCGTCGAACTTGAGATTGTCGATGGCGACAGCAAAATACTGCTGAAGCGTCCGCAGCCCGCGGCACCGACTATCACACAGATACCTATGGTCGCCCCTGCGGCGGCAGCACCAGTGGCGGCGCCGGCTGGGCAGGAGGGGAAAGTTGAAGGCGAGGCCGAAAAAGAAGACCAGGGTATAATCGAAATTAAATCGCCCATAGTCGGCACGTTTTACTCGGCGCCAAGCCCTGATTCAAAACCGTATGTAGCGGTAGGCTCGGAGGTCAGGCCGGACACGGTTGTGTGCATTGTTGAAGCAATGAAGGTGATGAACGAAATCAAGGCCGAGACCTACGGGACGATTGTTGAAATAGCATGTGAGGTGGGTGAGGCGGTTGAGTACGGCCAGGTACTGTTCAAAGTCCGGCCTGATTGATTGGCCCCTTTGCCTGCCGGGCGGTGCTCTGAAGATATTTCACGTGAATGTGACCAGGCGCGTTATATGTTTTCGAGAATCCTTATCGCAAACAGAGGCGAGATAGCACTTCGGATAATTCGCGCCTGCCATGAGCTTGGAGTAGAAGCGGTGGTCGTTTATTCCGAAGCCGATGCGGATGCCGAATACCTTCAACTGGCGGACGATGCTATCTGCATCGGCCCGGCAAAACCGACCGACAGCTATCTGAGCATACCGCGGATAATAAGTGCCGCGGAAATTGCAGACGTTCAGGCCGTTCATCCGGGCTACGGCTTCCTGGCTGAGAACGCACACTTTGCCGAGGTATGTGCCGAGTGCGGTATAGCGTTTATCGGTCCGACGCCCGAATCAATGCACCTATTGGGGGACAAAATTGCAGCGCGCGACCTTGCAAATCGAGCGAGGGTTTTTGTCATACCCGGCTCAGAGGGTGCGATTGAAGATGAGGCCGAGGCGATAAAGATAGCCAATAAGATTGGGTATCCTGTAATCATAAAGGCCGCTGCCGGTGGAGGCGGTCGCGGCATGCGTGTAGCGCACAACGACATAACTTTGCGCGGGGCACTCGGTGCCGCAAGGGCTGAAGCCGAGGCGACGTTCAAGAACGGCGTTTTATATGTGGAGAAGTTCATCTCTGAACCTCGGCATGTCGAGGTCCAGGTCGTCGCCGACAGGGCCGGCAATGCGCTGCATTTTTACGAGAGGGATTGTACGATTCAGCGAAGGCATCAGAAACTCATCGAAGAATCGCCTTGTCCGGCGATTGATGAGAAGACCAGAGAGGAACTGTGCAAGGCCGCCTTGAGAGTTGTCAAGGAGGCAAATTACGTCAACGCCGGCACTGTGGAGTTCCTGCTCGACAAGGATAACAGGTTCTATTTTATGGAGGTCAACACCCGTATCCAGGTGGAACATCCGGTAACCGAGATGGTTACCGACCACGACCTTATAAAATGGCAGTTGAAAATCGCGAGCGGCCAGACGATAGACCTGCGTCAAAAAGATATTAAGCATAGCGGCGTTGCAATCGAATGCCGTATCAACGCCGAAGACCCGGCTAATAATTTTGCACCCTGCCCGGGCACGATAAGCAAGTTTATTCCTCCCGGCGGTATGGGTGTCCGTGTCGATACGCACCTGCACCAGGGATGCACGGTCTCGCCGCACTATGACTCAATGGTCAGCAAGCTTATCGTTCATAAAAAGACCAGAGAAGAAGCCATCACCACTATGAAACAGGCACTTCGGGAATTCAAAATCGAACCGATTAAGACAACAATACCGGCTTGCCTTCAGATACTATCTAACAGTGAATACGCCAAGGGCCAAATCGACACAAGTTTTGTCGAGCGCTACATAGGCTAAGGAAAATTAAAGGGTCCGGTACATTTTTTGGGTCTGCCTCGTAGCCTTAATGTTGATTCTAACCCATTACGAACAGGCAGGCTCGGAATGACATTTTTCTGGATGCCGGGTCCCTCCTTCGCACAAGGCTACGGAGGCCAAGCAAGTCCGGCATGACAATGTTGGTGCGGAATAACAGTGTGGGTGCGAAATGACAATGTGAGCGCTGTAATGATGCTGTTCTTGCAAAATTAGGCTGGTGGGCGTATGATGGGGCTGATGGCAAGAAAGATGCATAAAACCAAAGGCCCTGCGGGTATTCAGGTAAAGAACAAAAAGGCCTATCACGACTTTCAACTCCTGGAAAAGGTCGAGGCCGGGATGGAGTTGTTAGGGACAGAGGTAAAAAGCCTGCGAGACCACGGCGGCGACTTAGACGGTTCATACGCCCGCATCATGGACGATGAGTGCTGGCTCATCGGGTGCAAAATCGCCCCGTATGCCCAGGCCAGCCATAACAATCATGAGCCTGAGAGAAATCGAAAGCTGCTGCTGCACAAAAGGCAGATTGCAAAAATAAAGGTCAAACTCGCCCAGCGGGGCTTTACTCTCGTGCCACTCAGGATATACTTTAATAATAGAGGCCTGGCAAAGGCCGAACTTGCCCTTGCAACGGGCAAGAGACAATACGATAAACGCCAAAAGATACAGCAGCGTGAGCAAAAAAGAGATATCGAAAGGAGCATGAAGAAGTATCGGCGGTGATTTGAAACAATAGTAATTTGAGTAAATTCTAAATCCTAATGTCTAAATCCGAACAAAATTCAAAATACCAATTACCAAAATTCAAAACAATGCCCGAATCCAGTGTCGTTTCGTTTCGAGAATTAGCTTTTTGGAAATTCGATATTGTTTCGGATTTGGTATTTCGTGCTTAGAATTTCAAGGCAGGTAATTCTGAATCAGGAAAGGTTGTATTATGGCTGAGGAAGAAAAAAAGGAAAAAAAGATAATAGTTGACGAAGACTGGAAGGCGCAGGCCCAGAAGGAAAAGGATATTTTGGCCGCCCAGGAAAAGGCCGAGAAGGAAGAAAAAGAGAAGAAAAAGAAGCGC
>QNBT01000250.1 GCA_003644205.1 Planctomycetota bacterium
CCCGTGGGAGGCATGGGAGAAGGCCGGGTTTCCTGTTCGTCACCAGGACAAGCCCAACGAGCAGCAGGCGGCTTAACTTATGGCGGCCACCTGTCACGCAACCAGCACCAGAGGGCAAAGGCCGCTACCCAAAGGACAGTCAATGCCAGCAGCGACCAGATCACTTTTCGCCCCGCTCTCGCGCCCGGTCGTCCTCGATCTGCTTCTTGACCCTTTCGTGATGGCGGGTGTCCCACCAGCAAGCGAGGAAGAACGCCGCGTAAAGCCCGCCAACGCCCGCCCAAATAATACCGTGGACGACGGCACCCAACAGACCGAAAAAGACGGTTATTGCCACCACCACAACCACCGTCCGCCAAACTCCGTCCCATATCTGTCCGATCAACCCCATTGCCGCTACCTTTCTACTGGAGGTCGTCATGAGTCAACAAGTCTTCAAGCAGTGCCGTATAGAGAACATCCGCTACTACGACCGGCCCACACCAGGTCGGCCGCCCGTGGAGCAGAGCAAGGGCGCCCCGAGATCCATCCGTTTTCACCCGGACGACGAAGAGGCAATCATGCGGGCTGTGCGGGCCGACCGGCTGTCCTTCAACAGCTTTATGGAGCAGTGCGCCAAGGTCGGCATCCATTATTCCCGGGCCGAAATAGACATCCTTTTGAGCCATACCAATATCCCCCTGTTCAAGACAATTCTTTCTCGCCCGGAAATTCTCCGGGCTTTACATCGACTTATACCACACGACCCCTGTTAGGTGTCTGTATTACATCGGTATGCAGTTTGTCATACAAAAAACATTTAACAAAATGGAGTACTTGATATGGCTTTAGCTCGGAGCGTGCACCAGGGACTACTCAATCACTTTTTTGGCAAGTCCACCTACACGGCCGAAACGATTTACGTGGGTTTGTCGTCAACCGAGCCCACCAGCACCGGGGGCAATGTTACCGAGCCCTCCGGCGGGGCTTATGCGCGGGTCCAGACCGCTGCAAGCGACTGGAACAGCGCCACAGCTGCCGATCCGTCCGAGACCACCAACGCCAACGAAATCGCTTTCGCCGAAGCAACCGCCGACTGGCTTTCCGGGGCCGACCTTGGTTGGGCGGTGTTCTACTCGGCTGCATCAGGCGGAACGTTTCTTGGATTCGGGGCCTGCGCCATCGCGAGGTCGGTTTTTTCTGGTGATATAGCAAAATTCAAGGCCGGCGAGATCAGCGTCACCTTGGGGCCGGCGTGATGAGGTGGACGACCTTTATACTGCTTTGCCTTGCCGTCGCGCTTCAGATCTTCGACGGTTGGAGCACGCTATTTTTGTCTCAGTATGGTGGCACCGAGGCGAATCCTTTGGCTGCCTGGCTATTCACTTTCATGGGGGTTGAGGGGGCGATCATTTTTCTCAAATACCTCGGCGCGGCAATCGTCTGCCTTGTCGCCTGGATTTGGCACGACGAGCTCGGGGCGAGGGCTTTGGCGGTGATTGACGGGTACTATCTGGTTTTGCTTGGAACTTTCAACTTTCGTTATGTACTAAAAATAATCTAAGGAGCGCAATATGTCTTCCTCTTCATCAGCGGTCAAGCGGAAATTATCTGGTTCAACCGACGGCAAGGCAATAAAAGTAGCCGCAACGACAACACCCGGGACAACAATACATACTGCCGTATCTGGAACAACAGCCGGAACCTACGATGAAATTTGGCTTTGGGCCTTTAATAGTCACACTGCCGATGTACTGTTGACTATCGAATACGGCGGGGCAACTGATCCAGACAATATTATTGAGGTCACCATTCCGTTTCAGTCAGGGCTTGTGCCTGTAATCCCAGGGTTAATTCTTCAGAATAGTTTGGTCGTTAAAGCATTCGCGGCAGTGGCCGATGTAGTTACACTTGTCGGTTATGTCAATTCAATAACGGATTAAGACAATGCTTGAAATACCAGCGGCAGATTACAATCAAAACTGTATTATTACGGCATCGCATAGCATATCTGGCAGTTATGCGGGTGGCTTTGATTGTGACGAGCTGTCTTATATGAAAATTGCAACCGAAGAAACTGTTTGGGCAAAAATAGACCTAACAGAAAGCGTTAAAATAAAATGTTTGCGATTTCGTGGTGGGCCGGATCAGTCTAGTAATACATCGCCGCAAACAATAGAGGTTAGTACAGATGATTCTAATTGGACGACTATTGCCAGTTTTATTGGGCAAGAATATTATTCTGTTGTTTCCCCTTGGTTTCCAGTTGGGATGAACGTTAGATATATAAAATATACAAGAGAAGCTTCTAATTGGGTATATTTGAGATATATGGGCATAGTGCTTTCAGATCCCGTAGATCACAAAAAGATGTTCAAGCGTAATCGTAACAGGTTTTTCTTGAATAACCCCATAACAAAGGGAGACCTTGAAAGAGAAAACTTGGCTTGGTCGTATTTCCAACCAACCCATGATTGTCTTAACTTGCAACCAGTAAGTGGCCGCCCGGCAGTATTCCATACACATGGAGAAAATTTCTTAACCGGCGGAGTCGCTACCGCGAGCTCTTCGGAATCTGGCCACCCACCAAGTCACGCAGTTGACGGTAACCTGTCAACTCGGTGGAATAATAATAATGTTATGCCTAGTTGGTGGAAGTATGATTTAGGCGCCGGGAATGAAAAGACAATCAAAAAACTGAGGCTTTATAAGGTAAGCTACGACCAATTAGCTGGTTTTGTATTATCTGGGTCAAACGACGATACAACTTGGACCTGTCTTTTTACTGCTACCATGCCCACAGGGCTAAATGTATGGCGAGAATGGGATATACCAAACTACACAGCATATAGATATTATCGTTTATATGTGCGAGCAGGATATGGTGGAAGCTGGGTATCTATTGGCGAATGTGAGATGATGGAATGAGCGATATTTCAAATATTTTTGGCGATTTTGAGTTGTTGGATTTCATCAACCTTGATGAAACGATGTGGGAGGATGTGCCCGTAGAGTTTTCTGCCAACATGGACTCCAAGACGGAAATTCTTGTTGATTTGTGGGTTGTAAATTATCACAAAGAAACCGTCGAAATCGAATCAAGCCTGTGCCTTTCGATAGAAAAAAAATCGTCTCTTTGCCTTGTAAAAGAAATCGAATCGTCGCTGGCAACGCGCGTTGAACTCGAATCAAGCCTATGTCTTTCGGTGGAAAAACAGTCGTCTTTGGCGACACAAATAGAGTTAGAATCACGCCTATTTTAGGGGGCAAAAACAATGAAAGTTTACCAAGGTGATATTGGCACAGAAATCGTTATCGATCTTGGCGAATCTCTTTCCGGCGGGACTGTTTATAAAATGAAGGTCCGCAAACCCTCCGGCACCGAAGCCGAATGGAACGCATCGGTCACCGAGTCAACAAAAATCACATACACCACGGTCAGCGGGGATCTGGACGAATACGGGCGCTATTTGATCCAGCCATACGTCGAGCTCGAAAACTTCCAGGGCTACGGCGAGACCGTCGTCTTGGAAGTCCACCGGCCTTATGCGGTGTAACGAATGCTTTTAGACATCGGCCCCGCCTCCAACGGCTGCCCGGCCGGTCGTAAGCCGCGATGCCCTGGCATGCTAAGAGCCAGGGTTAAACCCGAGGGGCCACCAGGG
Organism: Planctomycetota bacterium; assembly: GCA_003644205.1. Classification (GTDB taxonomy): domain Bacteria; phylum Planctomycetota; class Phycisphaerae; order Sedimentisphaerales; family Anaerohalosphaeraceae; genus QNBT01. The sequence goes on from QNBT01000250.1 coordinate 3,645, forward strand.
TGTTTTTCCGTCTCCTTTCCCACCCTGGGCATCACATGATCGGCTAATCGCGGCGAGGCCGGGAAATAACCAAACAATTAAAATTTTTTGCGTAGGAGGCCGCAAGATGAAAATCTACGTCGCCTGCCCATACAGCCACCCGGATCAAGCGGTCCGGGAAGAGCGTGTTCTGGCTGCAGATAAATATGCGGCGAAACTGATGGAGCGTGGGCATATTGTTTTCTCGCCGCTATCGCACTCTCATCCAATTTCAAAGCATTGCAAGGTCGATCCGACCGATCATGATTTTTGGCTCAGACAGGATCTTGCGTGGCTGAAGGCATGCCATCAAGTGCACGTCTTGTGCCTTGATGGTTGGCGAGAAAGCAAGGGTGTCAAAACAGAGATCGAAGAGGCGTCAAGAAGAAAAATTCCGGTTATTTTTGTGAAGTGTGAACGATAAAATTGGGGGTAAATATGGCTGTTATACACAGGAAATACAGGCGAACCAGGATCAGAAGAAGCGGAGAAAACGAAGGACTGGCCTTCGATTTTGACAGCCCGATGCCAGTTGAAAGCCCCTGCAAGCGATGCTTGAAGTATTCGACAAAATTTCCAGGCTGCATAGAGAGATGCAAGCGC